>QIGT01000411.1 GCA_003230835.1 Gammaproteobacteria bacterium | reverse complement strand
GTTGCGCCGACATTTCAAATACACCTTGGCCTAACCAGAGCAGCACATCACATGGGTTGCTTTGTGAGATGAGAGGCAAATCCAAATCTGCCGCCCAATTCAGACGAGAATTCGGATCCTTACCGCCAATATTGTCTGTCGCACGAAGCTCTTCGAGCATCTCAACAGTTTTGCTCGGTGTAGTGCCCTTCTCCAGTGTTTCAAAGCGTCGTAAGTCGATGACAACGTCTACATGCTCTATCAACATTGGGCATTCGTGTACACACGCACGACAGGTTGTGCAGGCCCATATTGTATCCGGCGAAATCATGTTTTCCGAACCCACCAATGACAATCCCGGCGCATTGCGACTAACCCGGGCAGATTGGCCCGGGTGAGGATGGGTCCCTCCATGGCCAACACCAGATCAAATATTAATTTTTTGGGGTTGAGCGGCTGACCTGCCGCAAACGCGGGGCACACTGCCTCGCAACGACCACACTGAACACAAGCGTCAAAAGATACCAATCGATTCCACGCAAAATCGGTTACTGTCTCCACGCCTAATTTCTTTTTCGTCAGATCCATACCAATTAGCGCGGATGAAGCGCCCAACTTCGGGTCAAAACGCTCTGGTCGAGTGTGGAAAGCCAGGTTAAAGACGCCCGCAAAGGCATGTCGCATAGGACCCGCAGCAGCCCCAACGATAACGTTATGAGTCCCAAAAACGCCAACAACAAATAACAACCCTCCAGGCAAACTGAACCATAAAATAGGTGCCATAAGGCCTGCCGCTGGCAGTGCCGTAACACCATAAAATCCAGCAAAAGCAAGCAACCCTAAAGGAAGCCGGTTATACAGCCCGCCAGAGAGTGGTGCAGAAAGCGTCGTTGGGGAAGTAACGATACGGCGAGCACCAACAAGCAACGCACCCACTGCCATGATGCTGGTTGAAATCAGCAGCACCCACGCAGCAAATGCTTCGGGTAACATTGTGACAACCTGATAGAAGACACCCCAAAATAGCACGAGGTGCAACCCAAAATAGACCATAACAATCGACCCAACCGCCAACCCGACAATCGCCACGCCAACTGTTGAATACTCGGCAAATACTGGTATGCGCGCGCGAGTACGTGCATAAAGGTGGCGCAACAGAAGAACCAGCAGCAATCCCGCAACAAACCCAAGGACTATCAACGCCACAACGTGGTCAATGTGCCGCAATGGGCCACCTATGCCGGTTAACCCTGCAAGAGGAATAAAAAGTGCGGTTAAAACAAACCCACCCGCAACGCCGGCATGCATTAGCGCAGCATAGGGAAGCCGAGCAACCACCTCATGAACGTCAACTAAAAAGCGCTTCGGTACAGCGAGAACCCCGCTGAATGGAATTGACTCCACCGCACGACCCGCAAACCATAATCTGGTTCGATAGACAGCCATCAGTACCCACCACAGGCAGCCAACCAAAAACATGATTGAGGGTAAATAGGGTGTCACCCAAAATTCCACGTGTTGTTAAAAAATCTCTTAACAACACTAGGACCAATGTTTGTTTGCCACAATCGTTGCAGGAACCTGTTCCATCAGCATCAGAACTACCGGACACATTAACGACAGCCAACGCTCAAAACGGACTGTTGAGACCCTTTGCTCAATCTAACATGTTACATAAAACCCCAGTACCTGTGGAAATACGCCAACATACTGACATTGCTTGATTGCAGGCTACCATCTGAAATGTTACGTTTGCTGCCCGAATGCTGATTGTCGTGTTGCAAGTTAGCCAACATCAGCTACCGGCTACTTAATTGGGAGACCGTGGAATGTCAGAAGTAGAATTGCCGTTAGAAGCCCCCCTGCAGGATATCGCCTATCGAATGATCAAAGATGACATAGTCACCTGTCAATTAGCACCTAACGAGCGACTGACAGAAGTGCAGCTTTCATCCCGCTATAACATGGGTAAAGCACCAATAAGAAGTGGTTTATTACGCCTATGTCATGAAGGGCTGGTTGAAGCCAAGGCACGTCGAGGCTATGTTGTTACGCCGGTTACCATCCAGGACATCCAGGAAATATTCCAACTACGACTAATCCTCGAACCCCGCGCTGCACGATTGGCAGCAGGACATTTGAATGAACAACAGCTCGTTCGACTTACCCAGACATCACAAACAAACTACTCAACAGATAATCCGGAAAGTGTTGGCACTTTTCTTGAGGCGAACAAGATATTTCACGTCAGCATTGCGCAGGCAACTGGCAATCACCGCATGGCGAATACTATTGCTAGACTCCTGGACGAAATGCAACGACTGCTGCACTTGGGTCTGATGGTTCGACCCCGCGGAACACAGTATCAGAATGAACACAGACAATTACTAGAAGCGCTACTTGCTGGGGAGAGCGAAAAGGCTGAGCAATTATCTTATTCACAAATTAGAGGCGGCCAGGAAATGGTGCTTGAACGAGCGTTGTCTGACCCGCAAATCTCAACAACACAGAGAAGCTATAGCCCTAAGACACCACGAACCAAATCGATAGACAATTTTGCGCAAACATTATGAGGAAACGTTATGCAAATAACTCAAGCTAACCTATCCACGTCATCAAAATTGGCATTAGAAGTTGTACCATTTTTGAGCCCAATGGCCACCGAGAGCATCGATTTTCAACTCCGCACTGAAGGTGAGTGTGTGGGCCAACTTACCTTAGATGCACACAAAGCGGGGATGACGTCGGCATTGGCTGAGTTCAAGTTCCGCGATGAGGTTGAAGTACAACTGAAACTCTGTAAACCGCAAGCCCAGACAGATCTCGATATCATGGTTGCGTTTCCGACCTCAGGGCGAGCGCGCATAAAGACCAACAAAGACATCGAACCACTGGTTGTTCAAGCAGGCCAGATGGCGATCTGGCAGAGCAGGCGGGGGCAAGCTGTCGTCACCCAATATCACCGCAACGAGCAAGTCCGATTTCTAGCATTGCGAATCCCTCCATCACTTTTGTATGAATATTTTGGCGACGACTTGGGTGTAGAACCCATTTGCGCCACCAACAATTTCACCGCACCTATAACCCCCGCCATTCAAATGGTGATCCATCAATATATGGGTGCACCCTTCCGAGGTTCGATGCGCACGCTTTTTCTGGAAAGTAAAGCGACAGAATTAATTGCGTTGTCTATAGATGCCTTGAGAAATAGTGGCGAGGCAAGCCAACAACCAGCTTACTCGAAGATGAAATCGCTAGCGTCAAAAGAAATCGAATGCATCTATGCAGCACGGGATAACCTGGTGGCAAATATGGAATTGCCACCGTCTCTGCTTGAATTGGCGCGCAGTGTTGGAATTAACCAACAAAAGCTTAAATTCGGCTTTCGTCAGGTTTTTGGCACAACAACATTTGGTTATCTACAACAGCATCGACTTGAGCAGGCCCGACAACTTCTACAGGAGGGCTCATTGGCTGTATCTGAAGTCGCTCTGGCGGTAGGCTACTCCCACTTTGGGCATTTTGCTTCGATATTTCGAAAACAGTTTGGTGTGACTCCCGGCAATGCCCGGTGTAGCACTATAAGATCGAGCACACCAAATTCAATCCACTGAGTCCAGTCTCCACACACCCGCATCATTACTAAGGTAGTCTAAAATAACCGCTGCCGCCTCATCAGCGCTAAGCCCTTCTACCACCCGCCCGCCAGTTCTACTTGTTAGCGTTATGGCGGCCTGCAAACGTTGCTCTGCGCTTTCACTTGCTATCCCTCTACGCTTCATCGGACGAGGCCGAGCAGGTACCTGCCGCCAGCCGGCGGCTACTCGATCTGAGGTCGCGGAAACCGAAATAGTATGAACATTACCTCTGCGCGCCGCCGCAAAGGTACTTTGTCTGGGCGAGTTCGCCGCATCACCTACGGTCACGACAACAGGCAGCGGTGCCCGTAAAATTTGTCTTTGGCCATACGGCCGCCCTTGTAGAATCCGCACGCATTCAGCGTTTTTATCCACTTTGATCTCACATGCGTTGGCGACCATCGTGTACTTGAGGCTTGCAGCGATAGCGTAAGGCAAGAAGCCACTGCCTTCAGAACCCTGGGCTTGTATACCTGTTAAAACGATTCTGGGTTGTTGCTTCTTAAGATAATCAACCAGCGCGGCCAGCGGGTCGGCGCCGTCAGGCAGATCAAGAACAACTAAATTCGCGACACCCATACCAAGGTAAAATCGTAGATAATCCTGCTTCGGATCTCCTGCGTGAACAAGTTTAATCTGTTCTGGTGTAGATAACGTCAGCGCCATTTCCACCGCTCTCGCATCATTTAGTGCGCGCTGTTTTCGATGGCTTTTCGGATGCAGCCCCCCGCAAACCAAAACCATGATTTCAGCGTCCAACATTAGACACCGCTACCTGCCGCAATATTGATTTTATGACCGCCTCAGCGTCGGCGATAACAGCCAAGTCAGATCGTTTCACTAGCGGACAGTAGGGATCTATGTTCACCGATACAACTTGTTCACATTCCTCAATTCCCTGCATATGCTGGATAGCTCCCGAAATGCCAAAAGCCAGATAACAACGCGCCAAGAGCTTACATCCGGAAGCACCAATCTGGCGATGTCGCTCAATATTGCCTGAATCACACGCTACCCGACTACCACCAACAGCTCCGTTAAGAACTGCGGCAACTTCATGCAAAGACACCCAATCGGACACGCCATTACCCGCACCGATCACAAACGCACATTCCTCCAAAACCATATCATCCAAGTCAATCGACAATACACCGTCGCATTCGAGTTTTGCAGCCGCTGCATAATCGACAGGCTCAAGCTCACGCGCCTCATGCCGAACGTCACACAAAGAATGAAACGAGCCTGCACATATGAACAACACCCGTGGAGCCGGTAGAATGAATTCTGACAATCCACCGCGTCCGCTGCAATGAACCTCTGTTGCCGAAAATTCTTCTGAAAATTTAAACACTTGGGCGGCCGGCCGCTCGCCTAGACGCGCAGCAACCCTTCGCCCAAGATCACCACCATCAAGGCTCTCACAAAAGAGAATGTGCTTGAGGTCAAACTGATCCACCATCCTGCAAACCACATCAGCCCGCACCTCTGGCGCATAGGTGTTAAATACTGGGTCGCTCAATGAAACCACTCGATCTACCCCATGCGAAGCAAAATCATCCTGCCCGCCAAGCGCCAATACCAACACGCCACTGGAGTAGCCGTCGGCCAGTTCTCGCGCCGCTGCCAACAGCTCAGCGTCGTGTACCGAAAGC
>QIGT01000328.1 GCA_003230835.1 Gammaproteobacteria bacterium | reverse complement strand
CTGAGGCCTGCGCACGACTGCGTTTCAGAAAAAGTCGATCCAAAGAACCCATGCGGGCTCAAACCACGCAATTTTCAGCCGAAATCGAACAAATTAGACGGTGACTAGAGATCAAGGCTCATTGGTAGCGAGTATGATTCTTAGCCTTTCAGAAAGTGCCTGTCCTGAGTTAGTTTTGGCATTTCAATAACTTAGCGAAGGCGTCCGTTGCCATTTTGCATAACAAAGCATAACCTTGCGGGACTAATCCCCGCAAAATTCCCGCAACAAAATTATTGTTTTAGAGGAGGAGGCCCCGGACATATATGGAGCCCCAAGATAGTTTTAGTAGCTTCTTTCTCGCCGTTTCGTTACAAAGTTATGGGACCTATTCCACGATTGCCATGCGTGTTGACCAGGATGATTGATTAGCGACTAACTGCCAGCGATTTTGGTTACTGCGACGCGATTGATGTCGAATCAACCGCTGGCCAGCAATATAAGTGATGATGGCCGGTCCGCGTGTGGGGTCTGGGTGGATGACTCGCAGATATGCAGACTGGTGTAGCAATCGGTTGTCCTGCATTGTGGGTAAAAACCACGGCGAGAAGGGGTCGGTTTGTGGGTGACTAAAACGATCCGAAAATTGGTTACGTGGATGGTTGGCATCGCGTAAACGAGGGTGATTTGGGTCGTAGCGGCGAAACAAAGTATTGCTACCCTTCATATTAAACGGTGGAATTACAGAGTGGGCGCTGCCTTTTATTGCCGCGTAGCAGCGATTAACCTCAACACTACGTAACAGGTGCCGAAACATAAAATACTGCTTGCCCTCCCGTGCTGATAGATGGCCACAAAAGGGGTGTTGCTTCGCGGAGCGGATCGTCTTAATTAAACTATTCGCACCAGTTTTACCAAAGGCATAGGTATTCAAGTACTTGTTGTCAAATTCAGTATGTACTAACGGCGGGGAATTAGGGGTTAGTGGCATGACGGTTAGTCCAATACCGCTACAACGGTCAAGTAGTTTACCTTTACGTTTGTAAATGCCGTAGTTAACATGAATACATCCGCCAAATAGCAGCAATTTCCTAGGCTGATGTGTGTTTTGCAGCGTTAAGATACCGCCATGGATCATGCCATCGCATAGTTCGGGGATGCTGTGTGAAGAGTCCCAGTGATCTGGCTTTCGATGCGCCGGGTTTAGCGCTAGTTGCAAGTCTGAGCGACTAGTTGCTAAACGAAACTGGCCCTGCGAAAAATGATCAAACAACTGAGCATGGGCGGCGCTGGCATCGGCAGGAATGGATTTGGCTAGTTGATCTAATTCGTTTAGAGCTTGATCCGAGTCTTGTTGCTGTGCATGGTTTTTGATTGCTTGATCTGACAAGGCTAAGCACTGCTGCAAGCGGGCATTGGCTTGTTGGTATAACTGAGTCATGCCGTCATCTCTGTTGTTGGATTAGCGCCGAGATAGTGACAGACTGATTCATAGCCCAAGGTACGATCAAACTGCGTGTAGTGAAAAAAAGAATTGGCCCGACCGCGCGCCACGTCAATTTCTGTCTTGCTAAAATGCGCTCGATTTTGTTTTACGAAAATTAGTTGTGAGTCTGCGTGAATCAGCAAGGTTTTGGAGTACACAGGAGAGGCCGTCAGATAGCATGAGAACGTCAAGCCTGGCGCTGGAACACCTCGCGCAAGTTGCGATGTAATGGGCGGCTGTTGGCCGCGGGTTTGGGTCAAATCCAAGCTGATGATTTTATATTGGTGTTTAGATAGAACTTCCATTGCCGTATCCATTGAGGGGGCGCCAGGAGGGTCTAATACCATGCCAGTAGCGCTGTAAGCGAAATCGTGGCTCGAGGAGAGGGCAGTTTCTTTACTGCTTTTGTAACTGGATAGGATCAATTTGGTTTCTGAGAGGCTAATAAAACCAAAACCTCTGCTTTTGTGTTTTAGTAGGCGTTTAAAGCCGTCTGAACGAAATACCGATAAATCAGTGTTCACAATGCGAATAAAGCGCTCCGGATCTATGGTGATTTGCATTAGTGCCAAGGTACGCCCATCACGTGGATCGGTTTCAGACATAAAATAATGTTGTTGCTCAAGTGAGCTTGTATCTTCGATCTGCCAGGCATCAGACTCCAGAGCCTCTAATGGGGCCGTGTTAGGAAAAGGGTTGCGTTTGCGTGACATAACTAGTTCCGGATTAATTCCTGGGTGCATAGCTGTGTGCGGTACGACTAGCTACTTTGGCCGGCTCGGAGAAAAAGTATTTTTTCTCGAACTCAATCAACTTGGTTTTCATCTGCCCATAACTCACCGAAAAAGTCACTGCCGTTCGCAACGCCATATCGGACTCAGCTGATCCGATAATCACATCCGGTTCTTCTCCGGTTTCGTTGCCTGTGTTTCCTTTATCTCCGGTTTCATCTTCAACGCGCGGTTCGCCATTTTTAAACACCGGGTCGCCAATTTTAATCGTGGTATTGTTGGCTAAATTTACAGCCGCCGCACCGACACCAATAGCAAAACCTATAGTGAATTGCTTGGTCGTCATTTTTTTATATTTCTCTTCGATCATCACTGTGTCATTAGTGAAGTGGGTTTTGATAACTTCTAAACTGCCATCGGAGAAAAATTTGTTTTCCGTGAGGTGGGCAAGAGATCGCTGTTTTTCGCCGGTCTTGGGGTTTATAAGCTCGATAAAGGTATGAATGTCGTTGGTGATTATCTTGGGCATACCCGGCGGTAAAGGGTCAACTGTAATTACAGAAATCAAATCTTTAGCAGATCGGTGGCGTGGATTGGCGATAGTATTTGAATCGGATTTTATGTAGTTGTAGAAAGCCGCTTCTTCACGACTCTGCAGCTCATTGCTGGCTTCTTTAAAATCGATATTCGGGCTAATATCAAACCCGAAGGCTTTGGCTTTTTCCACGATGGCCTGTTTATGTGCGAAATAATCTTGATCGTTATTTAGCGGGATTTCTTTGCTGCTTGCGATCAGGCTCGTGTGTGAACTAAGACATTCGCCGTATTCTTGGCAATACGTAAGCAAGTCGTTCGCGTTACGCTGGTTGCCGATATCCTGACGGGAGTTAATCAAATAGGTCTGCGGTTCATCTATTGAATCGGGTTGATGAAACAACACCATCAGATCGGCTCGGGCGGCGTTTAATTCGATAATTTGGTAATATTGTTCATTACTGGCGGGTGCCATGTTGTATCTCCTTGATGTAGTCCGCTGGCCCGT
The DNA here is from genome assembly GCA_003230835.1 of Gammaproteobacteria bacterium. GTDB lineage: Bacteria > Pseudomonadota > Gammaproteobacteria > Pseudomonadales > Azotimanducaceae > UBA4421. The sequence continues at coordinate 1,695 of QIGT01000328.1, read as the reverse complement.
TAAGGCTTAGGCCAGCAGACGTTGGCCTTTGACAATTATTTGACGTCGATACTGAATTTGGCGTTCGAGGACTTATTCACTAAGGCGAAGCGAACTACAACGGTTCGTTTATAATTAAAACGAACCGTTGTGCCTGGGCGCAGTTTCTTGGCTTTAGCGTATTTATTTTTGCCGATTTTGAACGCCCTAGTGATGTCTACACCTGCTGAGCTTATATTCTTGATCGAGACCCTGCGTAAACGAAAGCTACTGGAAGTACCGATGCGTTTCTCTTTGAATCCGATGTCTTGTTCGTGAACGATCTGGCCTTTTTTCGGACCTTTTTTGATTTTAAACGGAAGGGCGAAAAAAACAGGTGCCCTATCCTGAGTTGCCATTTCATCGTTGTGTACTTCCTCGAGTTCGGGAAGTTCCGACTCGTCGACTTCCATATCTAATTCAATGTCAGTGATACTTAAGTCTTCACTATCAGCTATGTCAATTTCCTTGTACGTCATGGTGTGCTCCTATTGGATTAATGTTTTGTTGTTAATCCATTATTCCTGCTTTTTTCACACTCAACTATCCAAAATGTCCAAACATATTATCCAGATTCGCTGAATTTTCTTTGCAACACTATTTTTGTCTGTCGGATTCACTCAATTTAGTGGTCTATAGAGTCAACTATGAGCATCCCACTTGGGAGTCATGCTCAAATGTGTTGCGGGAGGTCGAATTCGCTAGCCTAGGTGAGGGGTTGTTTGTACCGGGATACACATTTGTATGGGGATTCCCACGCTGAGGAACTTGGCAAAATTAGCAAACAGAGAACCTCGAGTGAGTTCTTGCGGGTACTCATCCATAACAAACTCTCCGCGTGGCTGGTAGCTAGAGTAGGGAAACCAATCTGTGGAAAATAACAGCCAGTCACGTTCGATATGTTGAATGCTGCCGGAAGTGGTCGCGTGGGCAACCAGCCCGTCAGGTATAGTGCGTCGATAAGCCCAATACGGTAGCTCAAGGTTCTCACTATTGGGCAAGTGGATCGCGCATTCGTAACGAAATTTGTTGTTGTTCAAGCTTTCCCAACCGTCAAACCAAAGACCAAAAAACCTAGCTTGGCTGCGGTCTAGATCAAGATTTCTGAACCAACTAAGCATAGTGCGCCAAGGTTTATAAATGCCATGGACTGGACCGTAGAATCGTAAGCATATTAGACCTAGCTCAGGCCATTCCGATACCGCTGCTTGAACCTTGGACGCTCCCACACGGATCTCATTGGCTTGAATAGTTTGTCGCAGGTTCCCTTGTAAAAATGGGGACACGGTTTGTTGTTTTCGGTATTGTCGCGGGGTGAGCAGATAAAATTGTTTGAAACGGCGAGAGAAACTGGCATGGGTTTGAAAACCACAGAGCCCACCGATTTCGCCGATATCCCAGGCTGAATACTTAAGTAAGGCTGCTGCGCGCTCAATGCGCAGCCTGAGGCAATATTCCGCGATTGATTCTCCGACCACCGCTTTAAATACGCTGTGAAAATGAGATATTGAGATACCAACTTCTTGCGCCAGTTGCTGCGCCGAAGGCGGGTTGTTAATGATCACCCATATAGCGCCATTTGAGGATCGCCTTAAAGGCGCCACCTGAAGATCGCCCTAAAGGCGCCAGGGGAAGATCGCCCTAATGGCACCACCGGTCGCCGGTTTTTGAGTTTCA
>QIGT01000233.1 GCA_003230835.1 Gammaproteobacteria bacterium | reverse complement strand
CAGAATATGTCACCCCAGACCAAATATCGTCCCTTCTCGATCAGGGCGCGCGCGAGTTGGGTAACATCAGTGGTAGCGTGCTGGAAACGGCGTTTTCCCAAGTGTTTTCTTTACTGGGCTTGTTGATCTACCTAGTGTTAGTACCCATCTCTGTTTTCTTTTTTTTGAAAGATAAAGATCAACTGCTCAAATGGTTGGGTACATTATTGCCCAGTGATCGCCCATTGCTGACCGCAGTAGGCAACGAGATGAACGAGCAGTTAGGCAACTATGTGCGCGGCAAGGCCATAGAAATATTACTGGTTGGCGCAACGACGTTTATTTGTTTTAGCTTTCTGGGTCTAAATTATGCGGCCTTGCTGAGTGTGCTGGTTGGCATATCGGTACTTATCCCCTTTGTAGGTGCGGCATTGGTGACTATCCCAGTGTTTATAGTTGCGGTTATTCAATTCGGCTGGACCTGGGACTTAGGTCTCGTGATGATCGTCTATGGTGTCATTCAATTTCTAGACGGAAATGTGTTGGTACCTTTGTTATTTTCTGAAGCAGTAGACCTGCATCCTATCACTATCATTGTTGCTGTATTGGCGTTTGGTGGGCTATGGGGTGTGTGGGGGGTGTTTTTTGCCATTCCTTTGGCGACGCTGATTAAGGCGATATACAAAGCATGGCCGCGGATTGAAAGGCGAGATGAGGTGGACGAAGCGCCTAGTAGTTGAGGTGTCATTAGATGTGGGTTGTTACTCATGCGTCGCCTGGGTACCATTCCGCTTTTCTTTGCTTAGGCCATTGGCATGCTAAAAGGCAGTATTGTTGCACTGGTAACCCCTATGGCGTCCAACGGGGACGTGGATTGGGCTGCATTAGACGCACTGATCGAGTGGCATATTGACCAGGGTACCCACGGTATTGTACCCATGGGCACCACGGGTGAATCGGCCACCTTAGACACGCGCGAGCACCTACAAGTTATTAAACGCACCATCGAGGTGGTGAATAAGCGTATTCCTGTGGTTGCGGGTACTGGCAGTAATTCCACCAGCGAAGCGATCCATCAAACCCAAGAAGCGCAAGCTGCAGGTGCCGATGCTTGCTTGTTGGTTACGCCTTATTACAATAAGCCCACCCAGGAAGGCTTGGTGCACCATTACACCGCTATTGCTGATGCCACGGATATTCCATTGGTCCTATATAATGTACCCCCGCGCACCGCATGTGATATGCAAGCTGACACCGTTGCAAAACTCAGCACCAACCCGAAAATTGTGGGAATTAAAGAAGCCTGCGGTGACGCTCATCGTGTGGCGGATATTCGCCAACTGGTGAGTGACGAATTCTTCATTTTATCTGGAGAAGATGCACAAACGTTACAGATGTTCGATTTTGGCGGTGTGGGTGCTATTTCTGTCACCGCCAATGTATTGCCCAAGGAATTGGCTGAATTTTGTAACGCCTACCTAAATGGGGATCGAGATGCTGCAGTGGTTTGGGATGAAAAGTTGCAACCTATTCACGACATTCTCTTTTGCGAACCTTCACCGACACCGACCAAATGGGCTTTACATCTGATGGGAAGAATCGATTCGGGTATCCGTTTGCCTTTGTTACCGCTAACCCAGGCAAATCATGCCCAGTTACAACGTCGACTGACTTCTGTAGGAGCCCTGTAGTGCGGTACTTTTCTCAAATTGCCGTTGCAATATTGGTCCTCGCTAGCCTGACATCTTGCGGCTGGATGAATGACGGAGAAGGTTTGATCATCGACCCAGATGACGATTATCTAGACGCGCGACAAGACAGCGAACTGGTTGTGCCAGACGATCTTACGAATTTGAAAGATTCAGACCCATTCCCAATTCCGCAGACGCCTGCTTCTGGCAACCCGCGCTTTTACCCTAAGCGACCGCCGTTGCCGGATGCCATTTATGCCAACGAAAATAGAGATGAGGTGCGCATCCAACGTTTAGGCACAAGGCAGTGGCTGGTGATTCCAGAACCGCCCACTACTGCTTGGCCAAAACTCAAACAGTTTATGGCTGACAATGGCGTGGCCATTGAGTTTGACGCGCCCAGCATTGGTCGGCTCAACACGCAGTGGTTAAAGATTGATGAGCCAAGCTATCGTGATGTGGTCCGGACTCTGCTTAAAGATGCCAAACAAGCTGCCGGGTTAAACGTGGGTCAAGATCGTTTTCTGATCAAAGTTGAACAAGGTCTAAGACTACGTACCACAGAGATCCACATTCGACACGAAAACGATAGCCTGACATTGCCAGTTGATGACAGCACCGTTAGCTTGGATGTCCTAAATTCAGATGTGGTGGTAGCGGAAGGTGATCTGCTTAACGAGCTTGGTGCCTACATTGCGGCAAAAGTTGCTGAACAAACGGTGTCTAAGGTTGCCTTGCAAATTGGTAGTTCGCGAAAATCTGAACTTTCCCGAGATGACCAGGGCTTGCCAGTACTAAAACTCTACCTAGATTACGAACGCGCATGGGCGACCATGGGCCAGGCATTGGGCAATGCAGACGTTGAAATTTCAGATCTCAACCGTCAAGACGGCGTGTTCTTGGTCAAAGTGAACGAGGCAACCTTTGGCGGTGAAGAGGAATCGCGCTTCTTCTGTCGACTTACCTTTTCATGTGATCGCAACGAGGATGTAGATTTGCAAATACGTGTGGTTGGTACTGCGGAGCGTGTTTTTAATGTCAGTGTGTTGCAGGCGCAAGGTGATGAACCGGCGGATGCAGAGCTGGCGCAACAAGTTTTGGTATTGATCAAAGAATTCTCAGGCTAATGGGGTTTGCCTCCATCGGCAGTGGCTCTAGAGGAAATGGAACACTTGTTTCTCTCGGACGTGATGTACGCAGCGAGGAATGTAATGGTCGAGTGTTCTTGGTCGATTGTGGGTTTTCGTTAAAGCAGTGTGAAAAACGTTTGGCGCAACGTGGATTGAGCGGTGGCGATATCGATGCCATCTTAGTCAGCCACGAACATGCTGATCACATCTCGGGGGTGGCGCCGTTAGCTCACAAGTATTCAATTCCTGTGTATGGCTCCTATGGAACCGTTAGAAAATTGCCTATAGGCCTGCATGCCCACACCTTTGACTCAGACGTGCCTTTTGATGTTGATGGCGTACTCATCAACCCTGTGTGTGTGCCTCATGATGCGCGCGAGCCGACGCAATTTGTCTTGCAAGATGGCACCGAGAAGGTGGGTGTGTTGTCTGATTTAGGATCAGTGACACAGCATGTGGTGGCGCAATTTAGTGGCTGTACTCACTTGTTGTTGGAAGCTAACCATGACCGTGGCATGCTTTTAGCTGGCAGCTATCCAGCCCAGCTAAAACGCAGGGTGGCAGCAGACTATGGACACTTGTCCAACCAACAGGCGTTGCAGCTCTTGGAAGACATTGCGCACCAAGACCTGCACGTAGTTATTGGTCACGTCAGTGAACAAAACAATGATGTAAAGATTCTGCAAGCACTGTTCGAATCGATGCAATCGAAGGTCAAATCGTTGCAAATTGCTACCCAGAAGGAGGGCTTTGATTGGTTAGGTGTGCGCCCTTTGATTCGACAAATATCCTTTAGCGAGGTGTTGTAAGATGCGCACTTCATTAGCAACATCAGAGTCGGCTTAGCTACCCATGGATGCAGTTTCTTTCGATATAAATCCTCAAACCTTTCAAGCAGACGTCATTGAACGCTCTAACACGGTACCGGTGTTGGTATTGTTCTGGGCAGATCAGGCTGCCCCTTCAGTACAAACTAAGCAAATGGTCGAAGGTCTGGTAGCTCAGTATCAGGGCAAAGTGTTGTTAGCCCTAGCTGATGTGGCCAAAGATCAAACCATAGCTCAGCATTTGCGAGTACAAGGATTGCCTGCAATTCGCGTTGTGCACAACGGTAAAATAGTCGACCAGGTTGATGGTCCGGTAGATGAAAGCCAGTTGCGAACCATGCTTGATGCGTTGACTCAATCTCCAGCCGACCTGCTTAAGAATCAACTTGATCAGATCCTTGCCAGTGGCGATTGGGAGACAGCGCTGAGTATTTTGCAGCAGGCGGTTCAAGATGAGCCGAATAATGCTGGGTTCAGGGTTGAACTTGCGGATGTGCTGGTCAGAAAAGGCGACCTTGACGATGCCAAAACTGTGTTGGTGAGCATCGCTGAGGAGACGGCTGAGATCGACCGTCCGCGAAATCGCTTAGCCTTCGCCGAAGAAGCTGCAGATCTGGAAGCGTTAGGTACACTACAGTCTCAGGCCCAAGCAGATCCAAACAATCTAGATATTCAGTACCAACTTTGTATTCGTTTCGTTGCTGATGAGCAATTTGAAGAAGGTCTCGATTGCGCGATGACGATACTCCAAACAGATCGAGAGTTCCGCGATGACATTGGTCGTTTGACCTTAATTCGTGTGTTCGCGGTGATGGGCAAAGGTAATGAAGTAGCCACGCGTTATCGACGTCGAATGTTCAACTTCATGCATTGATCAAATCTGTGTACTAAGGCGTGCGACTTTGAAGTGTGCGCTCCTGAAATGTGCACTTGGGCACGTTTTGGGACCTTCCCCTTCCTTATCCTAGTGTCTATCTGTAGGCATACACCGGTAGTGGCGACATGGATGCGCATCAAACACCTCGTTTCGTGCTCGAAGCGGAAGAATATATGGTAGAACTCTCCAACTCTGCTGCGCAAGGCGGCGATAGCCTCGTGCTGGGTAAAAATGCAGACAATGATCTTGTGTATGATGGCACCCACACCTCCCGGGTGCATGCCTACATAGAACTTTCTAGGAAAGACTTTTACTTGGTCGATTCCAGTACCAATGGAACTTTCGTGCAAACCGAAGATGAGCGTGTTGCTGCCACGTTCATTAAAAAAAGGACCATTTATAGATCATCATTTGATGGCTAAGGTCGAG
>QIGT01000192.1 GCA_003230835.1 Gammaproteobacteria bacterium | reverse complement strand
ATCATTCATTGTGATACAAGATCATTTGAGTCTTCTGCTTGTTGTTATTCCTCTTATTGCCGCTCCAGTTGTAGCCGTCTTACCGCGTGGCCGGCTCCCATGGGCGGCGGCTCTTGTTGTAACTTCTATCTGCGCCGTACTTGCCAGTATGCAGTTATGGGCAGTTGTTCACGATGGCGTGATCAGTTACGAACTGGGGGGATGGGCGCCACCGTGGGGAATCGAGTATCGCATCGATGCTGTGAACGCGTTTGTGGCATTGATTGTTTCCGGCATCGCCGCCATTACCTTACCTTATGCCCTATTGAGCGCAGAAAAAGAGATTCCTGAGCATCAGATTCCTCTTTTCTATACCGCTTTTTTACTCTGTTTTGCGAGTTTACTGGGTATTACGCAAACGGGTGATATTTTTAATGTGTTCGTTTTTCTGGAAATTTCGTCGCTCGCATCCTATGGGTTGATTAGCCTTGGACGACAGCGCCAGGCGCTGACGTCGGCGTATCAATACCTGATCATGGGGTCGCTTGGCGCAATTTTCTTTTTGATCGGTGTGGGTTTGATCTACTCGCAAACCGGCACCTTGAACATGATGGATCTGGCAAAGCTTCTGCCCGAGATATCTGACCTCAAATCGGTGCACACCGGTTTTGCCTTTATCATGATTGGTATCGCATTGAAGTTGGCGTTGTTTCCTCTACATCTCTGGTTGCCTAACGCCTACACTTACGCACCAACGGTTGTCACCGTATTTCTTGCCGCTACGGCGACCAAAGTAGCGGTTTATGTGATGCTACGCGTTTCGTTCACTGTTTTCCCGAACGGTTTTGTATCGGCAACACCCACTGGCGATCTGCTTATTTTGGCAGGTATTGCCGGAATCATTGGCGCATCGGTTTACGCAATTTATCAGACGGATGTAAAGCGGTTGTTGGCCTATTCCAGTGTGGCGCAAATTGGCTATATCGCACTAGGAATCGGTTTTGCTTCTGTCACGGGCGTGACGGCAACGATAATTCATCTATTTAATCACGCCTTAATGAAAGGCGCGCTGTTTATGGCGGTAGGTGCGATTATTTATCGTATCGGCGCCTGTCGCATGGATAACATCCACGGTTTGGGGCGACAGATGCCCTGGACATTTGGCGCCATTGTCATCGGTGGTTTGAGTTTGATCGGTGTGCCGGGTACTGCCGGGTTTATCAGTAAATGGTATCTGGTATTGGCAGCGCTAGAACAGGAGGCATGGATATCGGTTGCCGCCATTTTGATTGGGTCGTTACTCGCTGTGGTCTATATGGGTAAGTTGATCGAAGCACTCTATTTCAAACCAGCAACAGAATCGAACAATGCAGTGAAGGAAGCACCAATACTGTTGTTGGCACCTACATGGATTCTGGTTTTTGCAAATATCTTTTTTGGCCTGAATACCGAATTGACCGTGGGTGTTGCAGAACGTGCTGCACAAGTGTTGGGAGCGGTGGCTAAATGAGTGCGGAAGCACTGATTCTGATAACCATGCTCTTACCGCTGGTAGGTGCTGTCGGAATTATTGCTGCGCGACACAAGCCTGATGTGCGAGAAGGGGTGACGCTGATTACCGCTTCGGCAGTTGCAATTTTAGTAGTGATAATCGCAAATCGATTTCTCAATGGAGAGGAATTTTACCTAACCGTCGCTGAACCTCTACCTGGAATCACTATTGCCTTTAGGATTGAAGCGTTGGGAATGTTGTTTGCGCTGGTCGCTGGTCTGTTATGGATCGTGACATCTATCTACTCCATAGGATACATGCGTAGCCACAACGAAAAGAATCAAACCCGGTTCTTCGCCGCATTTGCTGTTGCTATCTCCTGTGCCATTGGCATTGCGTTCTCTGATAACTTATTTACCCTGTTTCTATTTTATGAGCTGTTAACACTTTCGACCTATCCGCTGGTAACCCATTCCGGCACAGCCGAAGCAAAAAGGGCCGGGCGAGTGTATATCGGTATACTATTAGGTACGTCCATTGGCCTGTTCCTGCTGGGCATACTGATCACCTGGTTTGTAGCGGGTACCGTTACATTTCAGGAAGGCGGAGTTTTGGCGGGCAAGCTTGACCCTGCCTGGGCCGGTCTACTCTACGCACTATTTCTCTTTGGTATTGGCAAAGCGGCGCTGATGCCGTTTCATCGTTGGTTGCCCGCGGCAATGGTTGCACCGACTCCCGTGAGTGCTTTGCTGCATGCGGTGGCCGTAGTAAAAGCTGGCGTGTTTACACTACTCAAAGTGACAATCTACATATTTGGCGGCGATTTCATTCTGAGCAATGACGTGACAGGCGGTTTAATCTGGGTCGCTGCGACAACCATTTTACTCGCCTCTATGATCGCGATGAGCAAAGATAATCTGAAGGTGCGTTTAGCCTATTCCACCATAAGCCAATTAAGTTACATTGTGTTGGGTGCAATGTTGGCAACTAAGTCAGGGCTGATTGGTGCTTCCATGCATATCGCCATGCATGCGTTTGCAAAAATAACTCTCTTCTTTGCTGCCGGCGCAATCCTTGTTGTCACACACAAAAAATTGATCAGCGAGATGGACGGGCTGGGTCGGGCCATGCCGGTCACTTTTACTGTGTTTCTGATTGGCACCTTAAGTATTATTGGGCTGCCTCCCCTTGGCGGAATGTGGAGCAAATGGTATCTCGGTTTAGGCGCCGTCGAAACGGGGCAATTGGCATTGCTTGGTGTATTGATGTTTAGTTCGTTACTAAATATTGCCTATTTGCTGCCTATTCCTGTTCGCGCTTTTTTCAGCAAGCCTGCCAATGGTGAACATTACACTGAAATTAATGAAGCACCAAAAACAATTTTACTGGCGATGATTATCACCTCAGCTACCTGCGTAATATTATTTTTCTACCCGGAACCATTTTATCAACTGGCAACTTTAGCTGCTGGAGGACATTGATATGTCTGATAAAGATCAAAAGAAATATTTCTTCGACAAGCCACAAAATGTTAAATGGACGATGAGAGGGTTCTATATGGCCTGCATCCTCTTGGTTGCCGCCGACTTCATCATCTATCGGCACATCAGTCTGCCTTGGGAAAAAATACCCGCTTTCTATGCGATTTATGGTTTTGTGGCTTGTGTCGTATTGGTTGTTATCGCGAAAGAGATGCGGAAATTGGTTATGCGCAAAGAAAATTATTACGATGAGTGAGTTGCCACCCTTTGTACTCTATTTTCTTGCTGCATTTATGGTCTTGGCAAGCCGAGGTGCTGCTCGCAAAGTCATTCTATTAGCAACCCCCGTTGTTGCGGCTTTGCATATAGGGCTGAATATTGACACAGCTACTCTATCAACTTACACCATACTCAATTTCGAATTGTCTTTCATGCGAACAGACAAGCTCAGTTTACTGTTTGCTTACCTGTTCTGCCTCGCCAGCTTTATCTCAAGCATCTTCGCCTTACACGTAAATGATACTAAACAGGAGATCGCCGGATTAGTGTATGCGGGCAGTGCGCTGGGTGCGGTGTTCGCTGGCGATTTAATCACCCTGTTTGTTTTCTGGGAGTTGCTGGCCATAAGCTCGGTGGTTTTTATCTGGTCGCGCAGTACAGAGCGAGCAATTGATGCGGGCATGCGATACTTGATCTTTCAAGTTATGTCCGGCGTGTTTCTATTAGCCGGCGCATTGGTTCACTATCACACCAACGGTTCGCTTGCTTTCGATCATATTGGTCTGGAGGGTGTGGCGGGTTGGTTAATCCTTATCGCATTTGGGATCAAAAGTGCATTTCCTTTTCTACACAGCTGGCTTACCGACGGCTACCCTGAAGCAACCGCAACCGGCACGGTATTCTTGTCGGCATTCACAACCAAAGTTGCGGTGTATGCATTGGCACGGGGTTTTGCAGGTGAGGAACTACTGGTATACATCGGCGTTACCATGGCGTGTTTTCCGATTTTCTATGCAGTAGTTGAAAACGATCTGCGAAGAGTCCTGGCCTATAGTTTAATAAACCAGGTCGGGTTTATGGTGGCCGGCATTGGCATTGGAACTGCACTGGCGATGAATGGTGCGGTCGCCCACGCGTTTAGTGACGTGATTTTTAAGGGTTTACTATTTATGGCGATGGGCGCCGTGTTATATCGCGTCGGCCATACTCATGGCTCAGACCTGGGGGGACTTTATAAGTCTATGCCCAAAACTACCGTACTCTGTATTGTCGGTGCATTATCGATTTCTGCGTTTCCACTGTTCAGTGGCTTCGTCAGTAAGTCCATGGTCATGACGGCAATGGTGCAGGAAGACTACAGTTATTTGTGGCTATTCATGCTATTTGCTTCAGCCGGGGTATTTCACCATGCAGGGATCAAGATCCCTTATTTCGCATTTTTTGCGCATGATTCCGGTCTCCGCCCCAAAGAAGCACCCATCAATATGTTAGTTGCTATGGGGCTAGCCGCAATACTGTGCATAGTTGTCGGCGTTCAACCACAGTACTTATATTCACTGTTACCCTGGGAAGTTGATTACTGGCCATACGACACGACTCATGTGCTTGCCCAGTTGCAATTACTCTTCTTCTCCGCGCTGGCGTTTGTCTGGTTGAATAAACAAGGACTATATCCACCGGAACTACGCGCTATAAACCTGGATACAGAATGGATCTATCGCAAAGTCCTGCCAGCGGGCGTTCATCGGAGCTTGATCTTTCTTCGTAATGCGAAAGAGTCTGCGATAGCGGCGGCGATTGCTCCCATGCACAGTATTCGTAACTCATTCTCTCAGTCCTTCATTGCCAAATATCATCTCTCTGAAAGTTGGCCAACGGGCAGTATGGTGTTCTGGATTTCGGTTACTCTCGTTGCTTATCTGTTGCTGGACATCTTTGTGTACAACTAACACTTCCAGAATAGAGACATTTATATGGGACATGA
>QIGT01000163.1 GCA_003230835.1 Gammaproteobacteria bacterium | reverse complement strand
CAGTCTGTAAGAGCGTCTACTTGCTCAAGACAACCAAAAAAGTTGGGTTGTTGAATGACCAGGGCTACTGGCGCTGGCTCGATGCACGAAAGTTTTTCAGGCGTGACAATGCCGCCCGCTTCCAAAGGCAAAGTGATTAGTTCAACGCCTTGATTTTTAACGATATTTTTGCTGGTTTGTGAGTAATGTGGGTGCACCGAAGCGGCCACCAATACTTGCGCAGATTTGTTCTTTTTATTGCCACGCACAGCCATGAGGATAGCTTCAGCTAGGCCACTGGCACCGTCATAGACTGATGCATTTGAAACATCCATGCCCGTCAGCGCAGCCATCATAGACTGGTACTCATAGATGAGTTGCAAAGTACCTTGACTGGCTTCAGCTTGGTAGGGTGTGTAGGCCGTCATAAACTCACCGCGGGCGGTAATATCCCATACTGCCGCGGGAATATGGTGATCATAACTACCACCACCCATGAAACAGACGTAGCCGTCGTCTTGGCTTGCACGCTGTTGCATGTACTGCAACAAAGCTAATTCACTCTTGCCTGGCGGTACATGATCGAGTTGCCCGCTGGCTAGGTGTGCGGGAATTTCGTCAAATAAGGCTTCAATGCTCGGCGCACCAATCTCCGCTAGCATAGTTTCTACATCGGCATGGGTGTGAGGCACAAACGGCATGCATATTCTCCCGAGTTCGTTCGAAGTGGCGGCTAGTGATCTTCTTCTTCACAGGCTTCTTGATAAGCCTCGGCGTCAAGCATGTCTTCTAACTCACCGATGTCATTGGGCTCTACACGAAAAAACCAACCTTCGCCAAATGGGTCTTGATTGACTTTCTCCGGCTCGTCCTCTAACGCGGGATTTATGGCGGCAACTGTGCCAGATACGGGCGAATAAATATCTGATGCTGCCTTTACAGATTCAACCACGCCGGCTTCATCACCCGCACTGATTTGTTGATCTTGCTCGGGAAGCTCGACGTAAACGACGTCTCCGAGTGCATTTTGTGCATGATCCGAAATACCCACGGTGACACTACCGTCTTCTTCCAAACGCGCCCATTCATGGGTAGGCAGATATTTTACTTCTGCAGGGAAATCGCTCATACCCCAGTGCCTTCCTTTATTTCTTCTAGTTTATTTTTTGATTTATGTTGCGAACATTTCAATTAACTACGCAACGAGTATTTTGCCATTTCGCACAAAAGGTGGCTTCACTATATCGACAGTTTTTAGCTTGCCTCGAATATCAACCTGGCATTTTCCGCTCGCAGCCTTAGGTATCCTCGCCAAGGCGATACTGTACTCCAAGGTGGGTGAGTATGTCCCGCTGGTGATGACGCCAGCACCGGCTTGGGTGATTACTTTTTGACCGTGCCGAAGTATACCTTTGTCGCGCATCATCAACCCGGTCAATTTCATCGGGCACTTACCCCGTTGAGGTTCGATAGCTTCTCGACCAATGAACACTCGTTGTTGCGGTTGCCAGGCAATCGTCCAACCGATATTTGACGCGAGAGGTGAGGTTTCTTCATCAAGGTCTTGGCCATACAAATTGAGCCCTGCCTCCAGGCGCAGTGTATCCCTCGCGCCAAGACCGGCGGGTAAAACGCCTATCGCCACCAGTCGCGCCCAAAGGTGCACGCTTTGATCGCCAGGAAGAATAATTTCAACACCATCTTCACCGGTATACCCTGTACGCCCGATGAGCCAATCGTTGTGCATCAAGGCACTAAAAGGCTTGAGTGCATCTATACCAGCAATGGCCTCAATCTCGCTCAACTTACTCAGGGCGAGAGGACCTTGTATGGCGATCATCGCCAGATCTTGTTCTACGTACTGCACGTTGGAGTATTTTGTATCCGACTTCGCGTGCTGGTTGAACCATGCCAATACCTTGTCTCGCGTCGAAGCATTAACCACACACCGGTATCCTGTTGGCATTTGGTAGACAATGAGATCGTCGATTACCCCGCCGTGCTGATTAAGCATGGCACTATACAACGCTCCGTATAAAACAAGTTTATCAACGTCATTGGCAAGCAGCCGTTGCAGAAAAGGCTTTGCCCCCTCTCCTGTGACATCAATAACTGTCATATGAGATACATCAAACATCCCTGCCGTGGTGCGTACGGCAAGGTGCTCTTCGATTTGCGAACCATAGTTCACTGGCATTGACCATCCTGCAAAGTCCACCATCTTGCCGCCGGCTAGTAGGTGTTGTTCATATAGGGGTGTTTGAAGGGGCGTTTGACTACTCATTTTCACTACTTAGATAATTGACTATTAATTTTCTTGCGCAATGGGTCCTAACCCCATGGCCTCCCGCATTACTTGCTGTTTGATGCCATGCAGCGTGTTAAACGCTTGCATACCCATATTCCTCAATAGCGTCACCCCGGGATTTGGATTGCCATATGCTTTTTGTAACAATTCCAACATGCGTATCATGCTCGCCGATCGCTGCGCGCGTTGGCGTACATAGCGCTGCCATATACCCGGTGTTGCCAAGTCTAACCCATGGTTCGCGACCCTTAACAGTCCTCGAACATCTTCTAATCCAACGTTTACACCCAAACCTGCCAAAGGATGGATCACACGCATTGCATCCCCGATCAGTAGTGCGCGCGCGTGCGGCAAACAAGATTTCACACGCTGCTGGATGAGTGGAAAGCACAGCCGTTGGTCTACAGCAATAATTTCACCTAGGCAGTGTTCGCTAGCGTGAGTGATGTCGGCACAAAACTCTGCTTCACTCATTTGCTGCCGCAAGCGCGCCTGATTTGGTGACTGAGACCAAACCACCGAGACGGTATGTTGGTCTTGTGCAGGCAACAAGGCCAAAGGGCCATCAATACCAAAACGCTGCCAGGCTGTATGCTGATGAGGCTTCTGGGTTTTTACCACAGTGGCGAGTGCAACTTGATTTACCTGGGTTTCATCTACGCTCACATCCAGCACGCGACGCACGAATGACTGGGCGCCGTCCGCTGCAACAACAAAGTTATATTGCGCCTCGCTACCGTCAACAAAGGCAATGGACACTCTCTTACTCGATACTGCACCAAAGTCGGCTTGAGCAATTTCGCCGAGCTTAACGTCAATATTATGCTGCGAACGGAGCCGCTGCCATAACGCGCATAGAAGGGGACTTACTTCCACCAACCAGCCCAATTCTTGGCGTCCGACTTCTTCAGCGGTGAAGTCCAGCTCGCCCATACCCCACTGCTCCCAAACATGCATGCGACGGTAGGGGGCGCTCACAAAACTATCCCACGCACCGAACTTTGCGAGCATCTGTTGGGACGCCGGTGACAAAGCGACATTGCGAATATCCACATCAAACTTGCCGCGGGTAATGTTTGGCTCTTGTCTATCAACCAAGGTCACAGCATAGCCATTATTAGCCAAACCTAATGCCGCCACGCACCCAACAATACCCCCACCCAGCACCAATATTCGAGTTTCATCAATTCTACTCACTAGTGCGCCGTAGACATGAGCTGTTCGATCGCAACGGGGTCTTTGGGAATCGCCTCTGACAACACTTCACAGCCAGTTTTAGTAATAAGGATATCGTCTTCTATACGCACTCCTAGCCCACGATACTTATTCGGTAGATGTTTCGTGGTTTGATTACGCGGCAGATAGATGCCCGGCTCAATGGTGAGGACCATGCCTGGCTCAAGTTCGCGCCAATGATCTTCAATGCGATAGTCACCAACGTCATGAACATCAATACCAAGCCAATGGGAGGTTTTGTGTGGACAAAAGACCCGATAACTTTCATCTGCGATGATGGTGTCAATGTCGCCACTGATAAGACCGAGCACGAGTAACCCTTCAACCATCACTCTCAATGCCGCCTCATGCGGCGCATTAAAATGCTCGCCAGGGTGACATTTGTTGATGGCGGCACAATTGGCTTCTAACACAATGTCATAGATGGCCCGTTGGCTGGCACTGAATTTTCCGCCTACGGGAAATGTTCGGGTGACATCCGCAGCGTAATATTGGAACTCACAACCGGCATCAATGAGGACCAGATCGTTCTTCTTTAAGGTTGCCGCGTTCTCAATGTAGTGCATAACACAGGCGTTGTTGCCGCTGCCCACAATACTTGGATAGGCCGAATGTCGGGCGCCATTGCGCATAAATTCGTAGGTTAACTCTGCCTCTAGCTGAGCTTCGGTCATGCCAGGGGCGCACACTTTCATTGCGCGCAGATGAGCCCCAGCCGTAATTTGTGCGGCCTGGCGCATGAGCTTTATTTCTTTTGCTGATTTGTATAGGCGCTGTTCATGTAAGAGGTGTTTGAGCTCAACAAATTCTCCAGGCGGGTTCGCACCTCCAGCTTCACGCTTTCTAATATCTGCGACCCAGCCCAATAGTCTGGTATCAAATTCTGGATACTCGCCCAGAGTAATGTATATGCGTGTCTTATCTTCAAGCAACCCGGGCAAAATATCGTCTAAGTCGGCATAGGGAAAGGCATCATCAACCCCTAACATCTGGCTGGCTCGCTCTGGCCCCATGCGTTCACCATCCCACTTTTCTGCCAACGCATCACGCTCGGCACAAAAGAGAACTTCTTCGCCATGGGTTCTGCCTGGCGCCAGAATCAGCAGTGCGCCTGGTTCTAAAAAGCCACTGAGATAGTAGAAATCGCTGTCTTGGCGAAATAGGTAATGCACATCTCGATTGCGTCGAGCAGGCATCGCAGAAGGAATCACCGCGATTGACCCCGGCGACATCATGCTCATCAGGTGTTGTCGACGCTTCTTAAACTCCAAGGTAGACATTACTGCGAATCATCACCTCGAGCAGCTTGATCAGACATGAGTGTCATGCTCAACACAGTCGCGACCCGAACATATTCATATAACTCCATGAATGAAGACTCATCATCCTCACTGCCTTCAACCTGCTCGTCCATACTGCTGATACTGGC
>QIGT01000368.1 GCA_003230835.1 Gammaproteobacteria bacterium | reverse complement strand
GAGTGGAGCGCCTAGAAACTCAGCGCGAGGAACTGCAACGCTCAGTTAACGCGTTGATTCAAAGCTTGAGCCAACGTCGCACCGATCATGGAGTGACTCGGGTTAAGGTACAAGAAGCGGGTGCACGAAGGCAGCAGTTAGAAAAAGAAAGCATCGACATCACCGAACAAGTGAATCAAGAGAGTGAGCGTTTGTTAGAGGCGCGCGGGCGATTGGCACAGGCGGAACAGTTGCGCGAAGGCCAAGCAGAAAGGAAAAATGCGCTCAGCGAGCAACGAGAAACGCTTGATTCTTCTGTTCAACAAGTCCGCGGACGTGCCCGCTTGCAGCGTGATGAATTTCATAGCCTTAATATTCAAAAGGAAGGGCTGCAATCTCGGTTGTCTGCCAGCGAAACTGCACGAGATCGCCTACTGGCTCAAAAGAGCGAGCTGGAAGAACAAAAATCGAACCTGCAATCAGGTATTGCAAACAGCAATATGCCGTTGCCAGAATTGCAAAAGAGTCTGTCAGATAAATTGTCTCAGCGTGTTGCAGTGGAAGGACAGCTAAGTGAAATACGTACGCACCTCGAACATGCAGACCAACGTACCCGGCAATTGGAGTCGCAACGACACGAAAAAGAGCAAGCGGTTTCCGAGATTCGCGAAAAGTTAGAGACGCAACGTGTCGAGCGCCAGGGTTTAGCGGTGCATGAAACCAACATACTGGAACAGTTAGGCAGCACTGGTCACGAATTGGCCGCGGTGCAAGCTGAAATGCCCGAAGAGGCAACAGAGCAAGGTTGGAGTGAAGAGCTAGACAGGCTCGGCCGGAGTATCCAACGTCTAGGGGCTATCAACCTAGCTGCGATCGAAGAATATGAACAAGAATCTGAGCGCAAGAACTATCTAGATGCTCAGGCGGAAGACCTTGAACTAGCGTTGAATACGTTGCAAGAGGTCATCCAAAAAATTGACCGAGAGACCCGCTCTCGGTTCAAGGACACTTTCGAAGCCGTAAACAGCCATCTGGGTGAGCTGTTCCCGAAAGTGTTTGGCGGAGGACACGCCTACTTAGAACTCACTGGGGAGGACCTACTCGATACCGGTGTATCGCTTATGGCGAGACCACCTGGTAAACGCAATGCCAGCGTACAATTGCTGTCTGGCGGCGAAAAGGCAATGACTGCCGTGGCACTGATTTTTGCCATATTCCAACTCAATCCAAGCCCCGTGTGCTTATTGGACGAAGTGGATGCGCCATTAGACGATGCTAATGTATCGCGCTTTGCTGCACTCATAGAGGAAATGTCGAAAGACGTTCAGTTCCTTGTGATCACGCATAACAAGATCACAATGGAAATGGCAGATTACCTCATGGGTGTCACGATGCAGGAACCAGGCGTTTCGCGCTTGGTTTCGGTAGACGTGGACGAGGCCGCAGAAATGGCCGTGTCATAGACACGCAGTTTCATGCGGATTGGTTTAGTGTGAACGTCGCCTGCGTAGGTGGCCAAGGAGCCTAAGTTGGACATTAAAGATTTCATCCTAGTTGGGGGCAGTATTCTTATTGCCTTAGTCGTGGGTCATGGGTTTTGGATTGCTTGGCGCACCAAGAAAGAGCCTTTTCGGCTTGATACCGTGCCAGATCTAATGCCTGGGCCTGTGGACGATATGGATCGCTTACGTGGGGAGCTGCCGAACGGCGGTGCTCGCGTGATCAACCAGCATAGCGAACCCAGACAACAAGATCTGGTTTTAGACGCGGGTGCGCCGACACTGATGGATCCCACAGAACGTCTTGGTGACGACGTTGGCGGTCATGCCGATACTGAAATCGAACCGACCGTGACAATGGAAACCACCCAACCCAGATATAAACCTAAGGTTCACCAGGCGCCAGCGCGTCATGTACAGCAGCCAATATTCTCTGGCGATGCCGCGGGCAGTACAGAGCAAAATTCTACGAAAGGGCAAGGCCTACGGCCTCGAGTGCACGATGTGGAATTGGTAAGCGAATCACCTTCAGCTAAAACATCTCCTAAGAGGAAAGTCCAAAATCAACTGGCGCGTCGTAAGCGAGCCGATCAAATAGCAGCTAACAGCGATATCGAAGTTCAGTCAGATACTCCCCGGGTAGAAGAGCTGTTGGTGATCAATGTGTTGGCACCAAAGGGGCAACGGTTTAATGGTGAAGACATTATCACCGCTCTGCGTGCGCAAGGGCTTCGTTATGGTGACATGAATATATTTCATCGTGTGGTGCCTACCACCAAGGCTAAAATATACAGCGTAGCCAATGTGTTAGAGCCGGGTACGTTTGATATGTCTGACCTTGATAATATGCGCTCTCCGGGGATGTCTTTCTTCCTACAACTGCCTGGTCCGGAAGACGCGATGGATTCTTTCACCGATATGGTAGCGGCTGCGCGGGCCATAGCTGTTGAGTTAGGTGGCGAAGTTCGAGATGAGCAGCTAAGTATGCTCACCGGCCAAGCTACGCAGCATATGCGCCAACGTATAGCTGATTTTGCTCGGCGCAGGCTGTCCAAACGGGCTTGAAGTGGCGGCGCCCAATGTTGCTGATCGAATCCGTGAATTGTGTGAGGGGTTAAATCACCACATACATAGATACCATGTGTTGGACCAGCCTGAGATTGCAGATGGGCAGTATGATGCTCTATACGACGAACTCGTACGTCTTGAACAGGAAAATCCCGACTTAGTCATCGCAGAGTCTCCTAGCCAGCGAGTGGGTGGTGTACCGCTTAGCCACTTCGAAAAGGTGACACACCAAGTTCCTATGTTGTCGCTAGACAAATGTACTACCGAACAAGAGCTAAGCGATTGGATGGTACGCTGCCAATCCCGATTACCAGAATCAGAAGAAATTTCCTATACCTGTGAGCCAAAAATAGACGGGGCCGCGGTAGCATTGCGCTATGAGGAGGGGCTGCTAAGCGTGGCTGCAACGCGAGGAGATAGTCAAACCGGCGAGAATGTTACCGTAAACGTGAAGACCATCAAAGCGGTACCCTTGCGGCTCACTGCCGACAATTTACCCAGTGCATTTGAAGTTCGAGGCGAAATTTATATTCCCACTGATGAGTTTCACCGTTTCAATGCCAAGGCGCTTGAGGACGGAGTAAAACCTTTGGTTAACCCGCGCAATGGTGCTGCGGGAAGTTTGCGCCAACTTGATCCAAAAATTACCGCAACACGACCACTGACGCTTTTTTGTTATAGCCTGGGTTGGAGTGAAGGTGATTGGCAACCTCAAACCCATATGGAAGTGATTGAGTCTTTTGCGTCATGGGGTCTGAGAACTAATCCCTTGCTTAAGCAATGTAAAGATCTAGCTGAGTGTATGGATTATATAGACAAGCTTTTATCAAACCGCTCGGGGCTGGGTTATGACATTGATGGTGTGGTCATTAAAGTCAACAGTTTGCATCAGCAGGCACGTCTCGGTGCGGTCACTAGAAAGCCGCGTTGGGCTATTGCATACAAGTATCCTGCTGAAGAAGCTACGACAGAAGTACTCAAGGTAGAGTTCCAAGTTGGACGCACGGGTTCTATTACCCCCGTAGCTCGATTGAAGCCGGTATTCGTTGGGGGAGCTACAGTGAGTAATGCAACGTTGCACAACATGGATGAAATTCAACGTCTTGATCTACGCGTAGGTGACCGGGTGATGATCAGACGTGCAGGCGATGTGATTCCTCAAGTCGTGTCGGTCATTGCGAGTAAGAGGCCAAAAGGCACTCGCCGTATCACCTTGCCTAAGTCCTGTCCCGCTTGTCACAATCCCATTGTACGGCTAGACGATGAGGTGGTAGCACGCTGTAGTGCGTCACACAATGTTTGTCCTGCTCAGCGAAAGCAAGGGTTAAAACATTTTGTCTCACGTTTGGCCATGGATATCGACGGCCTTGGTGATAAGTTGGTAGACCAATTTGTCGACATGAAACTGATTGAAAACGCCGCAGATTTGTTCCGGCTGTCTCACCAGCAGATAGTGGGTCTAGAGGGTAAGGCGGATAAATCTGCAGCCAATTTGGTGACGTCAATTGAGGCGAGTAAGCAAACAACCCTGGCAAAATTTATCTACTCGCTGGGTATTCGAGAGGTGGGTGAGGCTACTGCAGCCAACTTAGCCAATCACTTTGCGGAGATTGAGGCCGTGATCAGTGCCGATCTAGAGTCTTTGGAAGCAGTAGATGACGTTGGTCCCATTGTCGCTACACGCATTATCGAATTTTTCGCTGATGCTGTTAACCTCGAGGTTGTTAGAAAACTTGTTAGCCAAGGTGTGCGCTGGCCTGAAATACAAAAAACCAGTGTTAAACCGTTACAGGGTCAAACCTGGGTCTTAACTGGGACCCTGGAGCAGTTGGCTAGAAGCGAAGCGAAGAAATTGCTGCTTCAACTAGGCGCAAAAGTGGCAGGTTCTGTGTCGGCGAAAACCCATCAGGTGGTTGCCGGTCCTGGCGCCGGAAGTAAACTGACCAAAGCCTCCGAGCTTGAAATACCCGTTATGGATGAAGCCGAGTTTATACAATTCTTAAGTGGCTATGATGTGGATCTTTCTTAAAACGCGGCGTGCCACATTAATGGTTGTAGTACTTGTTATGGGTATGGTGAGCTGCTCGTCGAAGCCACCTAAGTCACCAAACAATGTGTGTGCGATCTTTGCTGAGAAAGGTGGTTGGTTCAAAGCAGCGAAACGTGCCGAACGCAATTGGGGTATGCCGATACATGTTGGCATGGCCTTCGTGCATCGTGAGTCACATTATGTGGCTGATGCGAAACCACCGCGTAAGCGATTGTTGGGTTTTTTTCCGTGGACTCGCTTGTCATCAGCTTATGGCTATGCTCAAGCGACCGATGATGCTTGGGAAGATTACCTAAAAGACACCAAACGTTGGTTTGTTGATCGGGATGACTTTGCTGATGCAATGGATTTTATCGGTTGGTACAACCACCGATCGCACAAAAGGCTGGGTATT
>QIGT01000502.1 GCA_003230835.1 Gammaproteobacteria bacterium | reverse complement strand
TCATCTTAGCTGTGGCTTTCTCGCGTAAACATCGATTCTCCGCTTGGGATGGCTCTCAAGAACCCGAGTTTGACCCTGAAGCAGTGATGAAAGCGCTGGCAGATGATCTAATTGAGTACGGCGACTTAACTTGGGCCTTGCGCAATCTGATGTCGAGGGGTATGCAAATGCCCGAAGGTGAATATCTTGCCGGGTTGCGAGACATGATTCGACAACTTCAAGAGCAAAAGCAGCGCCAACTGAAGCGATTCAACCTAGATTCCATATTTAGTGATATTCGCGAGCGTTTGGATGAAATTGTGCGCATGGAGCGTAGTCGAATAGAACAATGGCAGGACAAGCCGGAACATCATGACAACTTTAGCGACACATTGCTAAAAGACATCGCACAACGCAACCACGAAATATTGAATAACCTGCCGCATGATACAGCTTCGAGAATCAAACATTTAGAAAAATTCGAATTTATCAATCCGGATGCACAGAAAAAGTTTATCGCGTTGCTAAATGAGTTGCGCAGCGCAATGACCAACACTTTCTTTAAGGATATCGAAAGCGTGGTCAAAGGCCTTGCTGATGGCGATGTTCAACGACTCAAAGAGATGATCAAAGCACTCAACAACATGTTGTTAAAAAAAGCTGCAAATAAAGACCCTGAGTTTGATCAATTCATGCAAAAATTTGCTGATATGTTCGGCAATAACCCGCCGCGATCATTGCAAGAACTGTTAGAACAAATGCGCGAGCAGATGTCCGCAGCACAGTCTTTGATGAATTCTATGTCACCGCAACAACGCCAATCCCTTCAAGACTTACTATCAGGTGGGCTTGGAGATGCTGAGCTCGAAGCAGAGCTAGCCAAACTCGCCAAAGAACTCGACATGCTAAATCCTCATTTTTCAAATAGTGACGACCCTCAATATAATTTCAATGGACAAATGCCGGTCGCGTTTTCAGACGCCATGCAACTTATGCAAGAAATGCATGAACTAGATGACCTCATCGAACAGATGCAAGCGGCTGAGCAGCGAGGCGATCTCCGCGCCGTGGATAAAGATCTTCTACGCGACTTGCTCGGTGATGACGAAGCAGACCAACTGGATCAACTAGAAAAGTTGATGAAACTGCTGGAACAGGCCGGCTATCTTAGAACCACCGATGAAAATGGCTGGGAACTTACGCCGCGCGGATCTCGTATGATTGGCCAACAGGCATTAGGAGAAATCTACGCTCGACTAAAACACCAAAACCTAGGTAACCACGCCGTCCCCCAGGAAGGCAACTTTGGCGAACGCATGGACGATACTAAGCGTTATGAGTTTGGAGACCCGTTCCACCTGCACATGCCCAAGACTCTGCGTAATGCCATTTATCGCAACGGCCAGGGTGCACCGATAAAACTCCAACCAGACGATTTTGAGATATATCGTAGCGAGGTGATCACCTCCACCGCTACGGCAATGTTGGTAGACTTGTCATGGTCTATGGCTCTGCGTGGATCTTTCATGGCAGCCAAAAAAGTAGCACTTGCGCTACATAATCTAATTACCAGCCAGTATCCCCGTGACAGTTTTTACATCATTGGCTTTGCAGCCTACGCCAAGGAACTTAAAGCCCACGAGCTACCTTATTTGCAATGGGATGAGTATATGTTGGGTACAAACATGCAGCACGCACTACTCCTTGCTGAGCGCTTATTGAGCAAACACCCCGGCGGTAGCAAACAAATCATCATGATCTCCGATGGCGAACCCACATCTCACTTAGAAAATGGCGAAGCGATATTCGCCTATCCACCCACGCCAGAAACCATCCGAGCGACGTTTCGAGCGGTTAAACGCTGTACAACCAAAGGCATAGCCATCAACACTTTTATGTTAGAACAAAGTGAATATTTGCGCGCCTTTATGCAAGAGGTGGCGCGCATCAATGGAGGGCGTGTGTTCTATACCTCTCCAGACCAACTAGGAGAATACATATTGGTCGACTACGTCGAAAACAAGCGCAAGAAACTCAGCCGATAGTCGGCCTTCTAAATAGTTTCTGTCCAGAAATTAACTAGATGATATAAAACGCACCAGGTTGTACAGCACAGTAATTAGAATCAACCTCCGATCTTAGTTTTCAATAACCGAGGTCACTAAGTGCCTCAAAGAAGCGGGAGATTAGAAAAGAAAATAGAAATAATGATTGATATTCAAAACACACATGATGGTTTTGCAGATTTTAATGCAACTCAAAAAGAATGGGATGGTTTAAAGGCAATCGTAGCACATGCCAATACGAGGTTTGATAGTACTGAACTTAATCTGGATATGGATGCTAAGGAACTGGCCGGGTTACACAAAGAACTTCAGACGCACCATGATCTTCCCGCGCCGCTTGAACAAGAACATCTGCGGGCGTTGCTTCAGACTGTCAGCAGAACAGATACTATGATTGTTCCAGGTATGTCTTCTAATGAACATTGGGAATTGGTTAGGCAATTAGAAGACATCAATGTGCTCGATATTTTTGGTGGCCGTGGCATATAAAAGACAATGGTGTGCGTGCAATATGCGCGCAAATTAAAAAACCCCAAAAAACTCGGCAAGCTTTCCATATCTCAGCAGTCGGCCAACAGCGGTCAATAACAGTTTAGTCGCACCAACTTTCTACGAGTATTTTTCGCTACTCCCAACATCGTCAAAATGTAGCCGCCCATCACGAATAACACGATCAAGAACGTGAGTGGAGATGCACTCTCATCAACACTCTTCGCATCAATTTGGTACCAAAATAAGAGAGGTAAAACCACGAACTGAATAGAAGCGAGTAGGATCCCTATTCGAGATGCCTTGATCTGGTGGGAATATCTCTTCCTCAACAAACGCGCGTACGCTTCGGTAGTGTGGTCGAGATCGGAGAGCAAGCTCCTGGCTCGAGTTAACGTAAACCACCCGGAAATTGCGACCACACCCCACAAGTCGACCGCCCAGAAAATCCAAAAAGGTTCTGGGTTTTGAATCACGACGAAGAGCGGTACGACGATACCAATCAAAATCGCAATGACTTCCGCGACCAGAAGTAAATACCACATACGTGTTTGCTTGATTACCGTTTGTTGGAGTGAAGATTGCGTCTCCGGCCTCGAATCGTCTTTCCAAAGCGACTCCAGATCTTCTAGTTGGTTAGACATCTCCAGGCTCCTTTAACAACTCTGCCAGGCGTTTCTTACCGCGATTTAGGGTGACTCCAACATTGCTCTCCGTAACACCCACCACGCTTGCAATCTCCTCATAAGTAAAACCTTCAAGCGAGAGTGAAATAATTTTTTGAGTTTGATCTGGCAATCTCAAAATTGCTTCCAGCAATTGCGCATGACGTTGTTCGGTTAAGACAGCCGCTTCGACACTGACCTCACTCCGAGGTTCGTCCTCAAGCTGCTCGTCGACTCGGCGATTTCGGAATGAAATCCCTCTATTGTGAGCAATTCGATAGGCGAAAGTTCGCAACGAGCTGTCACCACGAAACCGCCTCAAACCCAACCAGATCGCTAATGCAATATCCTGATTTAGATCTTGTGCATCGTTTCCGCCATACAATTTCGCAACCCGCATTAGGCCAGAACCGTCGCGCTCGTAAATGGCATGAAAATTCTTTGAGTTGCTCTTAGCAGTCAAAGCTGTCCTAGCCTCCATGTGTTCAGGAATTTCAGTCGTCTAATAGTCGTCAGCGCCAGGCTAACTAATCACTCGCGCAATCCCCCAGACTAACGCAAACAAAACCACACACAACTCAAGTGCCAGCCATATCAAACCAACACCAGCGACCTGCTTCCATCGACCAATCACGAACTGTTTAACTGCATTCATGATTCATCCTTTGAAGTTGAGTGAAATATTCTTCCCTTTTTGTAAACCGCGACAATATCGCGTGTGTTCGTTATGTCGTTAAGGGGGTTACTGGCCAACACAACCAAATCTGCTTGCTTGCCTGACTCAATCGACCCAAGCTCATCCGACCGTCCAATGGCAGAAGCTCCATTCAGGGTCGCGATACGGATGACATCTCTTGTCGGGATGCCGGCATCGACTAAAAGTTCGAGTTCTCTATGGAACCCATCTCCTGGAATAACATTTGGATTCACAGTGTCAGTTCCGGCCGTCAGCACTATCCCCGCGTCATGCATGCGCCTTACGAGCTCAAGAACTTTGGGCCAAACGGCCTGTGCCCGTTTGAAGTCTGTTTCATCCCAACCCTCGATCAAGCCGCCTGGGACATGCCAATCGTCTCTCACTCTCTTCGGCACCAAATTTAGGAGCGGATGGTTAGTGATCCGAAGATCGTTGCCAAAAAACAACCCCTCTACCGCCACCAAGGTTGGGTCGTGGTTGACTCCGTGCTTAACCATTGCGGTGAAGGTGTTCTGCATCTCACTCGACTCAAAATCGGCATATTCAAACCACTGGTACATAAACTGCGATCCAGTAATTCCAGCCAGGTACTCGCCTTGTTTAGCAGCCGGGAGCAACGAAGCCGATGAAGGCATCGCATGAACGATGCCGTCAATTCCGAGTTCAGCTGCTGTGCGCCAATCAGTAAAAAATAGGTGCCCCACCGTTTGAACACCTAACTCATCAGCTTTCTTTATTGCGGCCTCAATCAGATTGGGTGGGAGAGCGGCATACAGCTTGATGAAATCTACTCCCGCCTCAACTTGCTGTGCTACAACAGATGCAATCTCGACCTCTGTCCTGGCGGTTGCAACTAAGCCCGGTGACACGATTTGGTCGATAACTGCGCCGGCCGTGATAATTTCTGGCCCATACACAAGACCTGAAGCCACAGCATTACGAAGCGCCACACCGTCTGCTGTCGGTGCAGCCGGATTGCGGATAGTCGTAATCCCATACGCGAGAAGCACGCTCAAGAGCTGATGTGAAATTTCCTCGTCATAGACGAGGGACATGACGGGAATCTGTGAGGTAGCATCGACTTCGAGTAGTCCCCATGCGGCATGCACATGTGTGT
>QIGT01000471.1 GCA_003230835.1 Gammaproteobacteria bacterium | reverse complement strand
CTGAGAACCTTCATCACCTTCGACAGCGCCTGAAGTGGTATCTAAGCCGATTTCGTCTTCTGCGACACCCCGTTTTGCGATGACACTAACAACAGGAATATCTCGATCTTCCCCGTAAGTTAAGGCAATGATCGTCACGCCTTGAGGAAGTTTCAAGTCACTCAAATGCACAGACGAACCGGTGTCAACATTCTCCATATCAACTTCAATGAATTGCGGAAGGTCATTCGGCAAACAACTGATTTCGACTTCAGTGAGGTTGTGGGTGATGGTACCGTCATTAAACTTGAAGCCTATGCACAACTCTTCGTTAACAAAGTGCAATGGCACATTGACGTGCATTACCTTGCCAGCACTGATGCGCTGAAAATCAATATGCTGAACCTTGCCGCTGGCTGGGTGACGCTGTAAATCGCGCACCACAGCTTGCTGGGAATTGCCAGCCACCACAACGTCCAAGATTTGCGAATAAAACGCTTCCGCTTCCATGACTTTTGTTAGCTCATTGACGGACAAGCTTAAGGTTTGAGGTACTTCTTGGGCACCATATATAATTGCCGGAATTCTCTCTCCGAGTCGACGTAGGCGGCGGCTCGCACCTTTCCCCATATCAGTTCGGATATCGGCTGTCAGGGTAATTTTATCTGACATACTCTTCTCCTGTTACATAATTAGTTTCGCTGCGGTCTGCGACCAACCTTCAGCGCGTTAGTGGTCTACTACAGATTTTCTTAACGAAACATCGCGCTAATAGACTCTTCATTGCTCACCCGCCGAATAGATTCGGCGAGTAAACGATCCAAACTCAGTTGTATAATTTTAGTACAAGCCTTGGCTTCGTCTGACAACGGGATAGTGTCTGTCACCACAATCTCGTCTAACACAGACGCTTGTATGCGCTCAATTGCAGGACCTGAAAAAACCGGATGGGTAATATACGAAACAACCTTAGTTGCACCTTCATCTTTTAACGCTTGAGCAGCCGTACATAAGGTGCCCGCGGTATCGACCAGGTCGTCTACCAAAATACAGGTTTTACCTTTCACATCACCAATGACATTCATCACCTTAGATTCATTGGCTTGTGGTCGACGTTTATCAATAATCGCCAATTCTAGGTCATCGATTTGTTTGGCTATGGCGCGAGCTCGCACTACACCACCCACATCGGGCGAAACCACGATAGGATTTTCATAGTTTTTCGCCATGATGTGGTCCACCAACACAGGTGATCCATAAACATTGTCGACTGGAATATTAAAAAAGCCTTGAATCTGATCGGCATGTAAATCCACCGTCAAAATTCTATCTATACCACATGCACCAATCATGTCAGCAACCACCTTGGCACTGATGGCCACTCTTGCCGACCGAGGTCTACGATCTTGGCGAGCATAACCAAAGTAGGGGATCACGGCAGTGAGCCGAGTGGCAGATGCTCGATGAATCGCATCCGCCATGATCAACAGTTCCATCAAACTGTCATTGGTTGGCGCACAGGTGGATTGAAGTAGGAACACATCTTGACCGCGGACGTTTTCATGGATTTCCACCATCACTTCGCCGTCGCTAAATTGCCCGACGTCAGCTCGGCCCATGGTGACATGCAATTCGTCTGCAACTTTTTGCGCCAGCGCGGGATTTGCGCCGCCTGTAAAAAGCATGAGATTAGCCAAGTCGTGTTCCCCTGATTGATGTCGAACGTTAACGATGTCTCTCGTAAATTAGATACTATAAAGAGTGGCTGGGGTGGCAGGATTCGAACCTGCGCATGCCGGGATCAAAACCCGGTGCCTTACCGCTTGGCGACACCCCAATCGTCTTATAATCTCGCGACCCTACTTTTGCGAGCGCGCTATTGTCCGTATCCGGCCCTACTCTGTCAACGTGGGCGTGCAACCCAGATCACTTTGAAATCAACGCGTTATTGTAGGGTATCCAATACTCTGACAATGACCTTGCGATCACCTTGTGTGGCGGTGATTTTGCGCGGTTTCGCGATTGCCTGAGAAGATTCAAATTTGTCGAATGTTACAGCCCACTCTAGTTGCGAAAACTGGCGTATACGGCCTGTAGCGTCTCGTTGCAGCCCGATTACCTCCATCTGGGGCTGCGGATAGCCTTGAATCCACGCGGATAAGAGGCCCACTGGCACCGCCCATCCTAGCTGTCTGTACATCACCTCTTGGGGTAAACCCGCTTCCACCAGTTGGGTACCACGCGTTATCTTGAGGTGGTGTTCATCCCCAGATAGCTGCGTACGCCCTTGCCCCAAGGGACCCCATACATCAATGTCGTAGTGATTCTCGATTTGTCGCCAGTTGAATCTAACGCTACGGCTCTTTTTGCCGTCACGAATCGCCAACTTACCGCTGATGTGAAAATCTACGGCGCCACTGTTAATTTCTCCGGGTTGGTCGCGAACGGGCACTTTGGAGGCGCAGCCCAATACCAAGAACAGTACCAAGAACGGGACCAAGAATGAGACCAAAATCGCTTTAAAAAATAAGCACTTAAGTACAGTGGCAGGATACCTTTCTGCTATCATTCTTACCTTAATGTACTGTTCACAGACGTCATGACCATATTGGCATACGGTTTAAACTATCGCACGGCCTCAATCGAATTGAGGGAAAGGGTCGCCTTTCCTGAAGATTGTGTGCGCGATGCCTTGCTTAAGGTCACTAAGGAAGTTTCTGCCGTTACTGAAGCTGCGATTATTTCAACTTGCAATCGCACCGAGCTGTACTGTGCCCTTGTACCCGAAGCAGAACCCGACCTAAGCCAGTGGCTGGCCGACAACCAACCTGTCACGGTAACCGAACTAGATGGCGCTACTTATCAGCACTGGGATCAAGATGCCGCACGCCACCTCATTCGTGTGGCATCGGGTTTAGACTCCCAGGTATTAGGCGAACCACAAATCATGGGCCAGGTTAAATCTGCCTACGAACTTGCGCGTCAAGCTGGCACTCTAGGTCCTGAACTCAACTTCCTTTCGCAATGTGTGATGCGCACGGCCAAGGAAGTACGTACGCAAACAGAGATTGGCCGCAATCCGGTATCGATAGCCTATGCCGCCGTTGCACTGGCACAACAATTGTTCTCAGATATAAGCAACAATCGCGCGCTACTACTCGGCGCTGGCGAAACCATTAGCCTAGTGGCAGAGCATCTCACCGCACAGGGAGTAACCAAGCTGGCCATCGCCAACCGAACCTTGGCGAATGCGGAAATACTCGCCGCAAAATTTGATGCCGAAGCCATGCAGCTGACTGAAGTCGCCCATCGTTTAGCCGAATTTGATATCATCATCGCATCAACAGGTAGCTCGCTACCCGTTGTCGGCAAAGGTGCGGTTGAAGCTGCCATCAAACAACGCAAACACAAACCTATGTTCATGGTAGACATTGCTGTTCCGCGAGACATCGAGCCCGAAGTAGGCAACCTACCGGATGTGTACCTATATTCAATCGATGACTTAACCCAAATTATCGAAACCAACCTGCAACAACGTCGAGAAGCAGCCACCACTGCTGAGAACTTCGTTGCAGATGGCGTCAGACACTACGCTCGCGAACGGAGGGTGCGGCAAGGCAAAGCCCTACTGCGCAGATTTCGAGAACAAGCCAAGAATATTGAGAGCGACGAACTCGCACGAGCCCTAAAAGACCTAGAAAAAGGTACTAACGCAGAAGTGGTGATGGCTAGGTTAAGCAGCAATTTAACTAACAAGTTAATTCACGCACCTACTATTGCGATACGTGACGCCAATGCTGAGGGGCGCGCAGACTACATAGAGTATATTCGCAAGCTGTACGACCTCTCCGATACAGACAAAGAAGAGTAACGCATGCCCCTAACCCAATCCATGGTCGCCAAGCTGGCTGGCCTAGATGACCGTTTTGAGGAGGTTTCCGCGCTGCTGTCCGACCCAGAAGTCATGCGCCGACGAGAGCAGTTTACCGCCTTGTCAAAAGAATATGCTGAGCTGGAAGCTGTGGTGTTGTGCTACAGAGACGTGCAAAAGTTGGAAACTGATATTTCTGACAGCCGTACTCTACTGGCCGAAGAAGAAGACGCAGATATGCGCACTCTAGCCGAAGAAGACATCCAACAAACCGGTACAGCGATAGAAAGCCTAATCGCGCAGCTGCAAACCCTACTTTTACCTAAAGACCCTAACGACCATTCCAATGTGTTTCTAGAAATTCGAGCAGGGACAGGGGGTGACGAGGCCGCCATTTTCTCTGGCAATTTATTTCGCATGTATCATAAGTACGTAGAATCTAAGGGTTGGCGTCTGGAAGTTTTGAATGAGCGATCTGGAGATCACGGCGGTTACAAAGAAATTATTTCTCGTGTTGAAGGCAAAGACGTCTATAGCCAACTGAAATTTGAATCCGGGGCCCATCGCGTCCAGCGGGTGCCAGAAACCGAATCTCAAGGCCGCATACACACCTCGGCTTGCACGGTGGCGGTGATGCCAGAGATCGACGAGATAGACTCCATCAACATTGAAAAGAAAGACATCCGCGAAGACACCTATAGAGCATCAGGCGCGGGTGGACAACATGTTAATAAGACCGACTCCGCGGTTCGTCTGACTCATTTGCCGACAGGTACCGTGGTGGAATGTCAGGACGAACGATCTCAGCATAAAAATCGCGCACGGGCCATGTCACTGCTTCAAGCGAAGTTACTAGATGCCGCTCGCAGCGCACAAGAAAGCGAACAAGCTGAAAACAGACGTCAGTTGGTGGGTTCCGGAGACCGCTCAGAACGCATCCGAACCTACAACTTCCCCCAGGGAAGAATCACAGATCACCGCATCAATCTCACCGTGTATAAACTTGATGAAGTGCTTCAAGGTGACTTAGACGCTGTCATACAACCCCTAGTACAAGAGCACCAGGCCGATCTACTGAAACAACTCGGCAGCGACGAATGACCTCTATTGCTCACTGGATGTCTACTGCCAGTACTCTACCCCGCTTAGACCGCGAGCGAATACTGATCAAAGTATTGGG
>QIGT01000026.1 GCA_003230835.1 Gammaproteobacteria bacterium | reverse complement strand
TTCGCCAGCGCGACGATCGGCAGCTTTAACCAGGATGGCTTCATTAAAAATTCGCTAACCGGCTTGGATACTGGCGACGATGATACTCTCGCTGTTCGTGGTGCTTTGCGGTGGGTGGTGAATGAGAACGTCGAAATCAACTTTAGTGGCGACTATTCCCGTGACAGAGAGAATGGCCAAGCGCGTGTGCTTTCGCGGAATCCCGCCCGTGCCATTAACTTCATCCCGCCTGATCCTAGCAACCCAGCATCTACGGGGAACGGCCCAACCCAGTACAATTTTTTCCTAGGAGCAAATCGCCCAGCCTTTCCGTTCCCGCTAATTAACATCCCGAGTTTAAGGCAGTTCAATAACTGTGATGCGCCAGCTCCGGTGCCTGGGCTGGTCGAAGGAACTAACCTCGATTGCGTAAATGCCAACAACGTGGCTCTCGGAGAAAATACAGGAACCGACCCCACCTTTTCCGATCATGATATCTTTGGCTTTTCGGCTACCGTTGACTGGGCGCTAGGTGGCAACCTAACGCTTAAGTCTATTTCTGCCTACCGCGATGTGGACAGTTCTTTTGCTCATGATGGCGATAACACCCCATACTTTTTGTCTTTTGTACGGGATGAAATCTATGTGCAGAGCCAGTTTTCCCAGGAGTTGCAATTGCTCGGCTCCTCTTTCGAGGACAGGCTCGACTGGATCCTAGGGGCCTTCTATTTCACAGAAGATGGCAACAACTTCAACCCCGTAGATTTTGCCGCCGTAGATATTGAAAGTGGTGGTAGATTCGACCACACAAGTTTGGCCTTCTTTGCCCAAGGTACTTACTACATTACAGACAAATTACACCTTACAGTCGGCATTCGTTACACCGATGACAGCAAAGATTTTATCGTTGACCCAGGCATTCAGGTAGCAAGACCCATTCTTGCTCCGCCACCGTTTGCGGCAGGCGTGGTGCTTATCGATCCTGGGACCACTACGCTGAAAGCCGATGATTGGACCCCGATGGTGAATATTGCCTACGAATGGAATGACCAGATGATGGGCTATATCACCTACTCAGAAGGGTTTAAAAGTGGCGGGGTGCAGCAGCGTAATGCGGGTAGATTTGGCCCTCAAGCGCCGACCTACGATCCAGAATTTGTCGATTCATATGAGGTGGGATTCAAATATCGCAATGCCGGAGGCAGTTTTGTCCTGAATGCGGCTGCCTTCTTTGCTGACTACAGTGAAATTCAGCTAGAAACGTTGGCACCAGAGGGTATTGCGCCGCAGTTGGACAATGCGGGCACGGGCGAAATCAAAGGGTTTGAATTGGAAGCCCGCTGGTCCCCCTTAGAAAGCTGGTTTTTTGAAGGTGCGGTGGGCTACCTCGATGCAACAATTACCGAATCCGATCCTTCCGTCTCAAACTCTGGTGGCCCAAGATCCGGTGACCAGCTACCACAAATATCAAAGTGGTCTGTTGCTGCCTCTGTTATCAAAGATTTTAATCTCGGTGACAGTGGACTGTTGACCGGCCGAGTGGATTATTCATATCGTAGCAAAGTGTTTTTTGCCGCTGATAACGATCCGCTGAGCGTGCAGAATGCTTACGGGGTGCTAAACGCAAGCGTCGCTTGGAACAGTGCTAGTGACAAGTATGGCTTTACCCTGTTTGCCAACAACATCACTGATGAGCGGATTGTTATTTACTCTGAATTGGCGGGATCATCGGGAACCCAGAACGACATTCTGGCTCGTGATTTTGCCTGGTATCTTACGGGCGAGTATCGTTTCTAACATCTAATCGACTGTGGCGCCAACATTGTTGTTAGATGGCATTGATTGCCATTTGCCCAGCAACATATTCGGCTTGCCGTAGCGCCAGCGCTACGATGGTCAGCGTCGGGTTCTCGCAACCAACGCTTGGAAAAACACTACCGTCGCAAATAAACAGATTCTCAATATCATGGGCTTGTCCCCGCGGATTACAAACGCTGATGCTCGCATCTGTTCCCATCCTTGCCGTGCCCATGTTATGCGTCGCTGGAAACACATCAACCATGGCAAATGTCTGCTCGGCTCCGAGACTCTCATATATTTTTCGACCGCGATCTAGAGCGTAGCTTAAAATGCGTTTTGAATTTGGATGATCCTCGTAGTGAATAATGGGCACCGGTAAACCGTAGCGATCCTTGCGACTCGGATGCAAACTGATCATGTTTGACTCTTGGGCCATATCCTCGCCGTGCACCAGCATCGCCGCAAGGTGATCGTATCGTTCTAACACCGAAGTGATGCGGTCCCCCCAAGCGCCCGGCAGCAACAGCCGCGCAAGTGTATCTGGAGCAAAGGGTACAGTGAGAAACAAAATGCCGCCGGCAAAACCACGTTGCGGATCATGGCCGCGTTCATCCATCACCAAACCAGCCTGATGGGTGCCGCGGTGCAAATTTACCTGACCAGGCATTAACCCAACAACGCCAGCCAGAACATGACGCATATAGTTCTTACCCAACATGCCGCTGCTGTTGGCGAGCCCTTCAGGGAACATTCGGCTGGGTGAATTCAGTAACAGCCGTGTGGTCTCAACGACATTGCCGCCAACGATAAGGACGCGCAACGACTGAGAACGGATCTGTCCATCTGCGCCCAAGTAATCAACCGCTACTATTTTGCCTTTTGTATTGTGTCGCACACCGACCACCATAGATTCCGTACGTAACTCGAAATGGCCCGTCGCTTCTGCTTGAGGAATTTCGGTGTAAAGCGTTGACCACTTTGCCCCGATAACACAACCGCTGGTACAGAAACCCAGTTGCAAGCAAGCCGGACGGCCTTCGCGCTGTTTGGAGTTGATGGCAAGGTTGTTGGTGTTTATTTGGCTGTAACCCAGCTTGCGGGCACCAGCCTCAAGCACCTTGTAGTTGTTGTTGCCTGGCAGCCGGGCAATACCATGGGTGCCAGTCACCCCCATGCGAGATTCTGCATTCTCATACCAAGGTTCAAGCTCCGCATAGTCAAATGGCCAATCGACAAGGTTGGTGTTCTCGATCTCGCCGTAGGTAGAGCGTGCCTGCAATTCGTGCGGCTGCATGCGTAGGCTTGTCGCGGTCCAGTGCATAGTTGTGCCACCCACAGTCTTGCAGTTCCACACAGGGAAATTAGCGAGTGCATTACCGCTGCCGATGCGTTCGTCAAGCCAGGTGAAACGGCCAAACATTTTTGATTCGTCGTTGACTATGTCTTGCGGCAACAAACGCCGCCCAGCTTCAAAGCAAACGACGTCGATACCGCGCTGAGCTAGACTGTTGGCGACAACTGCGCCGCTGGCTCCCGAACCAATAACCACGACAACTGATGAGTTATCACGGGAAAATTTGGTCACGGCAGCCAATCGATATCGTCGAAACCGCGGTCCAAGTACCCGCCAAATTCGATCGAAGAACCCTGGTAACCTACTAGGTTCCACAGTTCCGGGTCTTGATATAAGATTTCGATCGTTTTGGTATGTATCACGCTGAAAAAGGCCTCAGTTTGCACAGCCTCGAGCACGCGTAGTTTTTTCTCCCCGACCAGGCTCAGCCACGGCTGATTATCGAGGATGTTCATTCTGGAAATACCCTCCCTTATTAGCCTAATCTCAGGTGCCGGTAACAGGTCAAGCTGTACCACAACAGCAATGTAGTGTTCTTCGGCCAGGTCGGGGTGCGGCAACAATGCTCGTGCCATTGCCGTTAGGGTTTGAACCTCACGAGAGCTGAAATGGCGGAAGCTGTTGAGCGGTACTGCCACAGAAGAACAGGCGCCACTCAACAGACTTATGGCACTTGCGACCAGTGCCAGCTGCGCGGATCGAGCCAAAAATTGGCGTCTTTGATTCATTCTGTTTTATGATCCCGGTGCATGGAACAGACCTTTTCTCTCCTCGCTGCGAAAGCTAACACAACTACACAGAAGTAGGGCCCTCAGTGGATATTTCCACAACGATACGCACCAAAGACATGACGGGGTTTCAGATACAGGCAGTTGCCATCTGTCTGATGATCAACATGATTGATGGCTTTGATGTTCTGGCTATCGCTTTTCTCGCGCCAGAAATTGCCCGTGACTGGTCGTTGCCACCTACCGAACTGGGTGTGCTTTTTAGTGTCGGATTAGCCGGAATGGTTTTGGGTGCTCTGTTTATTGCGCCATTGGCAGATCGCTTCGGCCGCCGTGTACTCATCCTGGCATGTCTTGTCATCATTGCTATGGGGATGTTCGCCTCTGCAGTGACCCAGCAATTGTGGCAGCTGGCGACTACCCGGTTCCTCACCGGCCTCGGTGTTGGCGGCATGCTGGCCAGCATCAATACCATGACAGCAGAGTACAGTTCTGATCGACGCCGACAGTTGGCTATCAGCTTCCTACAATCCGGATACCCTGTCGGGGGTATCATCGCTGGCATCGCTTCGGCCTACTTGATTGCTCAGCTCGGTTGGCGCTCGGTGTTTATCTTTGGCGGAGCCTTAACCACTGCGATGATCCCAATCGTCTACTTTTTGTTACCCGAGTCACTCGACTTTCTATTAGGCAAACCTAAGAAAAACAGTTTAGGTCAAGTGAATCGGGTACTCGCTCGTCTCGGCTATCCTAAATTGCACAAAATGCCTGCTTCGACCGGGCAACAGGTGTCATTGAATGGCGCATTTACCGCCTTGTTTACCCCCAAGTACCTAGCCAACACAATTAGCATATGGCTATGTTTTGTCATGGTCATGTGCGGTTGGTATTTTGTTGTCAATTGGACACCCAAAATACTTGTCGATGCAGGCCTCTCGCTCGATCAGGGTATCTCTGGAGGCGTACTCCTCAGCCTGGGAGGTGTTGTTGGCGGTTTGACTCTCGGCTATCTGGCGGCTCGAATCTCTGTGCATCGACTTGTAGCGGCCTTCATGCTAATGGCCGCTGCAACAATGGCACTGTTCGGTCAACTCGAGACTAACCTAACACTTATGCTTGCCGTGGCTTTTGCCATCGGGTTCTTCCTGGCTGGATCTATGATTGGCTTGTAT
>QIGT01000437.1 GCA_003230835.1 Gammaproteobacteria bacterium | reverse complement strand
TTGTTGATGCCGATAAGAGCAGGTTGTTGGCTCAGTGCTGCTTGTAACTCACTTTTATTGTGCACCTCTATGAGCACATCAAGGCCAATATTCTTTGCTGTTTGGTTAAAAACGGTGAGATCCATGATGTCGAGTACGGCCATGATGAGCAGGATGCAATCTGCGCCCAGTGCACGAGCCTCGTAAATTTGATACTCATCGACAATAAAGTCTTTGCGGATCACGGGTAAGCTCACCGCGTTTCTGACATCGACTAAAAATTGATCCTCTCCTTGAAAATACTGCTGGTCAGTGAGAACCGATAAACAAGTGGCCCCACTGCTGGCATAAGCATGTGCAACAGCTACCGGATCAAAGTGTTCGCGTATCACACCCTTGCTCGGAGAAGCTTTTTTAATCTCCGCGATGACGGCTGCTTTTCCTGCTGCAACTGTATTTTCTAACGCTTTCACGAAACCACGGGGGGCCTCGATATCGCCAGCTTGTGTGCGCAGTTCTTCTATCGAAACTGCGGCTTGCCGCTGGCGTACTTCTTCGTGTTTAGTCGCAATGATTTTGTCGAGAATGTTGCTCATTTTTCGCCCATGAGTTTGGTTATGCGTACCAGTTCTGCTAAGCGTTCTTTGGCCAAACCTGATGCGATTGCATCTTGTGCCATATCAACACCGTTACGCAAGCTCGTGGCTACCCCGGAAACATAGATCGCTGCACCAGCATTTAAACAGACAATATCTGCTGCCGGAGTGTCGGGTTGAGAAATGGCTTGTCGTACTAATTGCAAACTAGAATCTGTGGAATCGGCGGCTAGCTCAGCAACTACATCGGTGAGGTGCATGTCGAGCCCGAAATCTGTCGGTGATATTTCGTACTCATTAATTGAACCCTGATGCAACTCAACTACCTTCGTCGGCGCATCGAGTCTGATTTCATCTAGTCCATTGCTGTGTACGATCATCGCGTGCTGCGCACCGAGTAGTTTTAGCACTTGCGCCATCTTGAGCTGCCACTCTTCGGCAAACACGCCGATGACTTGGCGCTGTGCCCCCGCAGGGTTTGTCATGGGTCCTAACACATTCATCATGGTGCGAACACCAATCTCTTGGCGTACGGGTCCGGCAAACCTCATGGCGGCGTGATGCGCTGGGGCGAACATGAAACCTACCCCAACTTCTAGAATACACGTTGCAATTTGGCTGGGGGTAAGTTCTAAGTTAACTCCGGCTGCCTCTAACACGTCAGCACTGCCGCAGAAGCTGGTGATTTTTCGATTGCCATGTTTGGCAACCTTTGCTCCAGTTGCAGCAGTAACAAAGGCTGCAGCGGTGGATATGTTGAATAGTTTGGTACCGCTGCCACCGGTTCCACAGGTATCTACCAGATGAGGGTGGCTGACCTCTACCTTGGAAGAAAGGGCTCTCATGGTCGTTGCGGCACCGGCAATTT
The DNA here is from genome assembly GCA_003230835.1 of Gammaproteobacteria bacterium. Taxonomy (GTDB): domain Bacteria; phylum Pseudomonadota; class Gammaproteobacteria; order Pseudomonadales; family Azotimanducaceae; genus UBA4421. Next base: position 3,645 of record QIGT01000437.1, on the reverse strand, counting down.
CTTCTGGCGTTTCACCTTTCACTCGAATAGCAGCGAGAAAGGCGCCGATTTGTGCTGGGGTAGCGTCACCACTCATGATCAATTGAAAAATTTCAGTGGTGTCTTGTTGCGATAAATTTTTGCCATCTACCAATACAGCCAACGCTTCTTGTATATTCATGAGGCGTGTAGAAAATTGTTAAGTAAGTCGTGTCCTACGCGGGTCATGATCGACTCAGGATGGAACTGCACACCCTGTATATCGAAGGCGGTGTGTTTAAAGCCCATGATCTCATCCATCTTGCCGTCCTTTTTTGTCCATGCGGTCACTTCAAAACAATCGGGTAGAGTTTCTTGTTCCACCACTAATGAATGGTAGCGGGTGGCATCAAAAGGATTAGGTAGGTTTACAAATACGCCGGAGTTGTTGTGGTGTATAGGCGAGGTTTTGCCATGCATCACTTCGCGTGCGCGAACAACCTTACCGCCAAAAGCTTGGCCGATACTTTGATGGCCGAGACAGATGCCAAGAATGGGAAGCTTGCCAGCGAAATACTCAACCGCCTGTAAAGAAATACCCGCCTCATTCGGCGTGCAGGGTCCGGGAGAAATGACTATTTTTTCTGGGTTCATTTCTAAAATTTGTGTCACCGATAATTCGTCGTTTCTAAATACGTCCACTTCAGCGCCTAGCTCACGCAAGTATTGTACGACGTTGTAGGTAAATGAATCGTAGTTGTCGAGCATTAAGATCATCAAATGGCCTATACGTCTTCGGTTGAACGGAATTGGTTTTCTGCGAGCGCTGCGGCACGAAAGATAGCCCTGCCTTTATTGAGACTTTCCTCCCACTCCAGCGGTGGCACAGAGTCTGCGACCACACCGCCACCGGCTTGGATATACAAGGTATTGTCCTTGATGATAGCCGTGCGTATCGCGATCGCGGTGTCCATGTTGCCGTTCCATGCCAAATAGCCTACCGCGCCGCCATAAATACCGCGTTTTACCGGTTCTAGTTCATCGATAATTTGCATCGCACGAACCTTGGGGGCGCCAGATAAGGTGCCCACAGGCAAAGTTGCGCGCAGTAGGTCCATTGCGGTCTTGCCTGGTTTGAGTTGTCCTTCAACATTTGAGGAAATGTGCATCACATGAGAATAGCGTTCGATCATAAACTGTTCAGTCACTTCGACACTGCCCGTTGCGGCCACGCGCCCGACATCGTTACGACCCAGATCGATGAGCATGAGATGTTCAGCCAATTCCTTAGGATCGCTCAAGAGTTCCTTTTCTAAGGCGAGGTCTTCTGCTTCATCGTGCCCTCGCCGTCTCGTACCTGCCAAGGGGCGATTGGTTATCTTGCCGTCTTCTAGGCGAGCAAGGATTTCTGGTGAAGAACTGACAATTTGAGTGTCACCCAGATTCATGTAGTACATGTAGGGGGAGGGGTTTAGATGTCGTAGGGCTCGATATAAATTGATAGGTGGTGAAGCAAAGGGAATAGACATGCGTTGTGAAAGAACCACCTGCATGACATCACCGGCACGAATGTACTCACGGATTTTTTCTACTGACAGCTTAAATTCAGCCTCGCCAAAATCAGAAACAAAGTCTGATTCCTCAATTATCTGGTTGGCTTGGCTGTCAGGAATTGGAGGTACAGCTTTTTGCAGCTGGCGCACCCGCGCTTGGAGTTTTTCCAGAGTTTTTTGTTCGATATTGGTTTCATCTGGGTCGACAAGACTGATGAGTTGCATCCGGCCTTTAACATTATCAAACACCACCACATCTTCACTGACCATGAGCAAAATGTCCGGGGTGCCCAAAGGGTCATCGGGAGCGGTGTCACGCAATCGAGGCTCCACATAACGCACCGTATCGTAGCCAAAATAACCTACTAAACCGCCGTAAAACCGCGGTAAGTCGTCTGCGTCTTGCACTTGGTAGCGTGCTTGAAAGTTCTCGATAAAACTCAGTGGATCGTGGGTATCGACAGATTCAATCACAACGCCGTCGTGGATGACTTGGGTGTGATTGCCACGCACGGTGAGGATGGTTTTCGCGGGTAGGCCAATGATTGAATATCGCCCCCACTTTTCTCCTCCTTGAGAACTTTCTAGAAGGTAGGAATAGGGGCCATCGGCTAATTTTAGATAGACCGAAAGCGGCGTATCGAGGTCGGCAAGGGTTTCGACAACGATGGGTATGCGGCGATAAGTTGGGGCAGAAATTGTCATGTGTGGCCTTAGGAAATGAGGTGGCTGCGGTGTGTCTGTCTATCTATCTATGCATAGAGCGGCTTGTTGGGTGGCCGGCAGACATACTGAATGAGCGCACTGTGCAAGTGCGCAAGCTTAGGTTGCTATCGCCACCGGCGATTGAATATGCTGTTGCAGCAGCTGATTCGATTTCTCATTTCCACGTAGACCATGGCAGCGAGCCTAACATGCCTTCAATTGCTTGTGCAGTGTCAGTCTTCTCTGTGTAGCGCCAAAGTTGTAATGTCCGGATTGTCCAAAGTTAAAACGTCCGCTTTTGTAGGGATGGAACTTGACCCAGGAGATCATCAGTTTGAGTCGAAAGGAGTTAGACAGACGAACTAATGCTCGAGATGTGGATGGCTTACGGCGTGTGGTTTCTGAGCTGGAGATCTGGTACTGGAATATAGCGCGGAGGTCGCCAGAGCATTGGGTTGGAATGTTTGCTGCCACAGGAACAAGCCGATGCGCTGGGTGGGTTTGGCAGTACTGTGGTCATTTAGGAGCAAGATATGCCGATATATAAAGACGATTTAGTTGCAGCGAAACGAGCGATTGCGAACAACTGGAAGAGTCAGAATTCCAAACCACTTCTTTTTGCCAAAGTAGAAACCAAGTTTGGGGCAAAGTACATGCTCGACTACGCCGAGTCCGAATTTCGCCCCGGCCTGGAACTGATCGAAGATCTGCGCCACACGATTGATGACGTGTGTGACAACTTTCGTCATGAAGCTGTCAATCTTCCAGAGTTCCAAACATCAGAGGAAAAAGCATCAGAAGAAAAAGTATCAAAAGACGAAGAACAGGTTTTCAGTGACATTACATCTCAGCAAGCCTTAACCATCGCGTACTGTCTCATGAGACGCTTATCTATAACGTTAGACAAAACAGACGTTCTCGTTGGGTCCGGGTACCCTGATGAATTCGACGGCGTACTCAATGTCGTAAAGAGTGTGGTTGAAGAGAAAGCTACATGTACTCGTCCCGAGTTGGTAGAAATAACCAGAAATTTTCTATACGCCATTGTGTCCGATGTTATTTGGTATGGGCATCGTGGGCAGGTGCCTACGTCGGTATCTACTGCATACACGGCACTGGTTTCATTGGCTACTTCGGCATTTAGTGCAATGGGAGAATATGAACAAAGTCTAGAAGCAGAAGAATCTCGCCTCAACAACGCCAATCGTGTATTTGTTTGGGTCGATAGCGTGCTGTTGTCGGATGAGGCTCGATTGGACGTGAATCAAGCCTTACGCCTATTGAATGACAACCCGCACGCAGACCTGGTTGGGTCAATCTCGGATGAACCGTTTCAATGCTTTGATCTTGAAATGGGAGAAAAAACTGCCTTTCCGCAACTGGGCGAGGCCGTTAAAGAGAGATCTATCGAATTGCGCACCGTTGAGGA
>QIGT01000242.1 GCA_003230835.1 Gammaproteobacteria bacterium | reverse complement strand
GGCGACCACACCAGCAAACCATGGCTGGCGAAGTTGCGCAATGTCTGCCACATTTGACAGATGAAAGACCAACCGCTGCTGCTGAGGAATTGGTGTCGGACTGTCATCGCTCACTCCGCATTAGTGATGCCGTGAGTGAAGCAATACGCGATTTTCGTTCTTCACCTAACCTCCCTCAAGGAGTAATGTGGTCACAAAGGGAGAAGTGGTTATGGCGCATATAGAAGACCGAGTCGTGCATGATGCAGATGCTCACATCATGGAAACACGTGATTGGCTTGAACCCTTCGCTGAGGCAAAAGTACGCGATCAAATACAATCTCTGTTTGACCAAGTGTTTTTGGGGCCGCGCGCAGACTACTTCGGCAAAACGATAGAAAAGTACAACGATGCCGGTTTTCGGGCCAAAGATGAAGAAGAGTTCATGGCCAGAAAAAACCATCTTGCAATGGGATCCTTTCTCAAGGAAGACCGACCCAGGGCATTAGATTTACTGGGTGTGGCCAGCCAACTGATCTTTCCAACCACCTCGAACGTATTGTTGGAAAAACTTGAGCATGGCACTGATCTTGATCTGTTATACGGGATGGCACGTGCCTCGAACCGCGCCCAAATCGATTTTTGTTCGGTTGATTCACGCCTATTGCCGGTATGCAACATCCCCTTGGCAAGTTTAGAACGAGCACCTCAACTTGCGGCGCAAGCGATACAATCTGGTGCCGCCGCCCTGCTCATTCCATGGGCATGCCCAAAAGATCACGCCACCAGCCACATTGCCCTAGACTCACTTTGGGCTTGCGCACAGGAAGCCCAAACACCCATTCTGTTCCATGTTGGTGCTGCAGACTTTGTACTTCCCAAAGCCCATGCCGCTAATGGCTTGCCTGCCATAGCTGACTTTCATGGCGGTGATGAGAATTTCAGGTCTATCTCCTATATGGCCATTCCTGCAGGCCCCCAGCAAGCCTTATCGATGTTGATCCTCGACGGCGTACTTGACCGCTTCCCCAACCTTAAGATCGGTATTATTGAACTCGGCGCGCTATGGGTGCCTGGCTACATGCGCCAACTCGAAGCTGCATTGGAAGCCTTTGGCCGCCACGAGCAACGGTTGCAAAAACTAGCCTTGAAACCACATGAATATGTCACCCGACAAGTTCGCGTCACACCCTACCCAACAGAAGACACGGGTTGGATCATTAACCACGCAGGACCTGAAATCTGCATGTTTTCATCTGACTATCCGCATGTAGAAGGCGGCCGAAATCCCTATGGTCGATTTCAGGCAACGACCCAGGACCTACCCGAACACCACCTCAATGCCTTTTACCGAGATAATTTTGAAGACCTTCTGGGCACGAAGACTCTCTCCAACGCCGCGGCGCTCTCCAACGCCACGGCGCGCCCCAGTGCCACGGCGTAGGTTATATACGATAGTGTGAGATCTGTACCTCTTCGCCGAGATCTGCATAATCTCCAGCCGCTCGGCGATTGCGAAATTCGCCCCAGTTGATAGCGCGATACTTAACTGGGGCTACTGCGCTTACGGTTGAACTAAGGGGCGCATAATTTTCCGTCTGCGTTGGATTCAAAAAAAACGGAAAACTATATCTAGGCTTGGATTCACTGGCTAAAATACGATGTACCGGCGCGATGTATTTATCGTTTGACCAAACTTGAACTATGTCGCCAATGTTGATCACAAGAGTATCTGGGCGGGGTTCGACGGTAACCCAATTGTCCTTATGTAAAACCTGCAAGCCTGCCTGACTGTCTTGGCACAACACCGTCAAAGCCCCCGCATCAGTATGATGATTAACACCTAACTGACCCCTACTGGGCGTTTGCTGACGTATAGGGTAATAGTTGAGGCGAACAAAGCTAGGGAACCTCTGAATAATTATCGTAAACTCAGCGTGACCTGCGGGGCTTGTGTCAAGGCGGGCTTCGCCGGCAATGGCCACCCCCATTGCCAAAAAGTCCAACGCAGCCAGAAGCTCTGAGAAAACGATAATTAATCAGAGGTTCCCTAGAATGAACAGGCTGAAAAGCTGATTCCAAGTGATTTCTAGACATCCCCAAATTACTAACAATCGCCCCAAGCAAACGTAAGCTAAGACTTTTACACAGGTCAAAATAACACTCTACAGTTTGCCTAAATACTGGCATGCCCTCGGGCCATGGCGTCGCTGCATCATCGAGCCTGGGGCCAAAGTCAAAAATTTCCTTCCGATCTCTGACGTTCTTGGTCAATTCCTTATCATAGAAACCCCATGGATTTAGTGCAGAACGTTGCACTAATTTTTTCTCTGCCAAAGGCAAATCGAAAAACAAATCAGACTGGGCACGCAAATTGTCTAACAAACTTGGGCAAACACCATGATCAGTGATATGAAACAAACCCCATTCTTCACAAGCACGATGCAGCTCGCCGCGCGTGTGAGGGTTGAACAATTCTTTGATACTTACGACAGGTATTTTCGACATGCGCCGACTATGGCACAATCGAGGTGGCGACGAAATCCTACCGATTGATTTAACGTTGTTACAATGCCCTTCCCATTTTTTGGAGCAAAACTGACTATGCAACACCCTCGAATTCTAATCGCAGTAATCGCATTAGCCTTACTGCCCTCTTATGCTTTTGCAGATCTAAAGGAAGATCTACAAGCCGCCATGGCTGATGAAGCTCGTTCAGAGGCAGAACGCGCGCGCGATAAAAACCGCAAACCGATAGAAACTCTCGAATTTTTTGGACTCAAAGCAGATATGAAAGTCCTGGAAATGTTACCCGGTGGAGGTTGGTATACTAAATTATTGGCGCCGGTACTCGCTAAAAAGGGTGAGCTGTATGTCACCATGGGCACGCAACGCATTGAAGCGCAGATTGAATCTGGCAGCTTTAAGGAAGTCAAGGTTGTACCCGTAGATTCCGACGCCTTTGTGCGAGGTGAAGGGACTCGCCGCTATGGACTGACATCACTGGACCTCGATATCAGTGACGTCGACCTAGCCCTTACTTTTCGCAACCTACACAACTTTACTCCTTCTGCTAGAGACATGATGAACAAACAGGTCTTCAAGGTACTGAAATCAGGCGGACATTACGGCGTAATCGACCATACCCGCCGACACATGCAAAAGGACAACGACGAAAACTGGCGCCGCATGGACCCGGTTAAAATGATTGAAGAAATAGAATCTGCCGGTTTTAAGTTTGTGGGCGCTTCTGATCTGCATTACCGGGCCGACGATGAGCTTGTGTACGAAGTGGGGCGTCGTTCAGTGAGCGGCAATACTGATCGCTTCACTCTTCTGTTTGAAAAGCCCTAACATGTAAGCTCATTACAGAGCTTACTGAAATATTGTTTGCGGTCTGGGTAGTAGCACATTAATGCGACTATGCCAGACCGCTAGCGTCGCCAATACCATCAAAACAATTACTCTGCCGTGAACCGGTGATAGTATTCGGTACTAAAGCTATAGTATTTGGGGGAATATATGGACAGAAAATTTAGCACCACGCAACTGTTGCCACTATTGTTAATCGCTTTTACCTCATCAGTGTTAGCAGATTGTAATCGCGACGAAGTGGGCTATGTCGCCAGTTTTACCGTTAAGCCAGGCAGCGAAGTGGCGTTCGAATCTGCAATCAGTCACCTAGCCCAAACCGTGATGCGTGTAGAAACAGGGGTGATCTTATACGCACCGTATCGCGGTGCCCAAGGCAAGTATTTCATGATGGAACGATACGAAAACCAAGCGGCTCGCGAAGCACACGGCAAATCTAAAGAGGTGAGTGATCTATTCCCCGGGCTTGGAGAATATTTAGTCGGTGCACCAGACATACAGCCGGTAGGAGCCGTGTGTCCTCACTAGCTGGTTTTGAGCGCTAATTTGCACAACCCACTAACCCACTCGATTCGCATCAGCGCACGCCGCTATAAGTTAAAGGGCATATCAGCAAACACGATTTTGCTTGGCTTGTTAGCCAGGACTGAGGCCAGGTGAAAGAAAAAGCTCCCGATCCCAGCCGCACCTTGCATATAGCCTGTTTGAGTTTCAATAAAGTCTGGTCGAGCTCTGTGCTCTGCCTGTGGCCAGCAGTAACCATCGCCGTCGATTCTTGCTCGACGTTTAAGCTCGCTCGCCACTCTGCAAGCCATACTTAAGTACGAGCTTTCGCCAGTGGCACGATACATAAACAGAGCGTAATCGCCAATTCCCGCATCGCAACAGCATTGCGACACATTATTCCACAGGCCGAAAGAACGCTCCTCAGGTGCGCCTGTAGCCTCTAAACCTTTCATCAAGGAGTGGCTAAAGTCCAACCAATGAGTGTCATCGGTTATTTGGTGCAGTAGGTAGAACAGACGAGAAGTACCCGCAGGACCGTGGCATTGACCTAGGTAGAAGTGTTCATCGGCATGTTTGCCTTCTTTTTGGTGACACACCAATTGACCATCACCGCTGTCAAATGCAATATCTTGTATATGCTGAGCGCCAGATATAGCCGCCTCCAAATGTTGCGAATTCTCAGTATGTTGATATAGACGCGCTAGAAAGTAGGCTACGCCGGCTCCACCATGGGCAAAATTTGGTGCAGTAAAAGGAAAAGGCATATCGTTCATCAGCCGCCATTGAGTACCCACCTGCATAGGCTCGCCTACTTCGACAAGGCGATCGCCAACGGCTTGGGCCAACGCCAAGCCTTGAGGATAAACATCACTCTCTAGCGCAAACAAATAAACCATGCCTGCACCGGCAGCGCCTACCGATGCATCATAAATTTCACGATCGCCGGTAAAACCAGTAATGTCAGAAAACGGCATGGGTTCAACCCAGCCCCTGCCACTACCAATGGCAGAAGATTGATCAGCCAGTTTTTGCAAACAGTCTTCGGCAGCTCTTTTAAAACTCGCCTCGCCACTGGCTTTGAACAATTCTATCAACGCAAATGCATACCCACCCCAGCCACTAAACATGGCGCAGGGCATCGATTCTTTACCGTCTACAAGGCCACTAAATCCTGACCGCAAGCCTTAGCATCTTGTAAAAACTGTACCTCACCTGTGGCAGTAAAGTGTTCAAGATAAAACATCGCAATGCCCGCAGAACCAGCATAGAGATTGCGCACGACAGTGTCTCTTTGCTCGCTCGCACGCCCCCAAGCAAGGCCATGAGGTGTTTGCATCTTGAACCCGTCGAGCCAATGTGCGACCCCATTGGCCATACCCAAGGCATCCTCTTGCGTCCAAAGATTAAGTTCTGCGTTGGCCACGTCTCTGTCTCCCAGTTGTTCTATTCACCTTGTTTCAAATCATCCCATTTCAAACTAGCGCGTAACAAATACCGCGTTCGACCACTTCACCACTCTAAATCATCGGGTACAACAAATTTGGCATAATGTTCGTCAAGCTCCGAC
>QIGT01000450.1 GCA_003230835.1 Gammaproteobacteria bacterium | reverse complement strand
GACAATATCCGACACCGCTTAGGGCGTAGGCATCTTTTGATGTACCTAGCAATCCTGCCCTTTAGCGGTAGTCTATATTATTTATTTAATCCTCCTGAGCTGGATCAAGGGGCGTTATTTTTCTGGCTGATGCTGTTTGCGGTAGCAACCCGATTGAGCTTCACTTTGTTTTCCGTACCATGGAATGCTCTGTTTGCTGAATTGTCAGACGACTACAAAGAAAGAAGCGAGTTAGTAGCCTATCGATTTGCGGTGGGCTGGGTGGTTGGTGTTATTTTTACTTTCACTGTTTATTCCCAAGTTTTTGCCGCCTCGGAGGCATATCCTCAAGGTCAGCTGAACCCAGATAACTATCCGATATTTGCCTTTCTGCTGATGTGCACCGTATTTGCGGGCGCTTTCATCAGCACGCATTTCACCAGGGACCAAATTCAGTATCTTCGCCAGCCGGCCAGTACGCATCGAAGGTTTAGCGTAAAAGTTTTGTTTGAAGAGATCGGCCTGGCACTGCAAAATGCAGACTTTAGAATACTGTTTTTTGTTGTATTGACCAGTGCTGTTGTCACCGGCACGAATCAGGCCCTACAAATATACATGAACACTTATTTTTGGGGCTTTGGTGGCGAAGCTTTGAAATGGATGTCCTTTGCGGTTGTGGGGGGCTTTGTTGCGTTCCTTACCGCAGTACCTTTGCAAGGGTTACTCGACAAGAAATACGTTTTGGTTTTAAGTAACATCGGAACCATCGTCGCCACTGCTATTCCCGTTACAATGAGATTGTTAGATATAGCGCCGCCGAATGGAAGTTCTGAGCTGATAGTGCTCGTCGTTTGCTCGACGACCCTTATTGCCTACTTCATTACTGTTAGCATCATCATGTTTGCTTCTATGGTGGCTGATACCATCGATGTGCAAGAACTGAGAACTGGGCTTAGACAAGAAGGGCTGTTTAACTCGGTCATGACTTTTTCAAGTAAAGCAACCACAGGGGCAGGTATTCTGATTGCCGGGCTGTTGTTAGATTTTGTTGTAGGTTTACCGCAGGCTGCCACAGCGAGCGAGATAACGCCGCAGATGATTTTTAAAATTGGCGTTCTGGAAGCCTACATTGTGCCCATTTTTAATGTGGTGTCGCTTATACTAATCTTGAGATACACACTAACTCGCGAACAACATGCAAAGGTGCAGCGTCAACTAAAACAGGAAAATTTGTAGCCTGGTAACGTTAGGGTGCAGAGGAGAAGACAGTATGAGTAAAGTATCATCAGTGGCTGAAAAAGCACTGGCGGCCAAACGACCTCTTTTTCGGCGTCAGCTGTTGGCGTTGCGCAAAGTTATATTGAGTAGTGGCGCAACCATTGATGCGTTGGGTGGTGTCGAAGAGACGACAAAATGGGCGCAACTGTCCTATCTGCCTAAAAAGTCTCGGGTTGGAACAACTATTCGCATTGACCAACATGATGATGAACACATTGCAATGTACGTTCATTGCCAAACCACCCTTATTCAAACCTATAAGACACTGTTTCCTGAACTTACTTACACAGGTAATCGCGGTGTTTTGTTTGCGGTTAAAAACCCGCTACCCAGGGGTGAAATTGCGATCTGTGTTGAAGCGGCGTTTACTTATCACCTGCGCAAAAAGCAAGCAGTGGGATAGTAGTGTCTGTGCCAAGCTATTTTTTTGATCTTGATGGTACCTTGACCGACCCCAAGGTTGGTATTACTACTTGTATGCAGTACGCCTTAGATAAGTTGGAACAGCCGGTACCCAGTAATGACGATTTGGAATGGTGTATTGGTCCGCCGCTAAGGCAGAACTTTGTCGATCTGGTGGGCGAAGGGCTAGCAGACCAAGGCGTGGTTCTGTATCGAGAAAGATTTGCCGATGTGGGGCTGTTTGAAAACGTTCCCTACGACGGAATCCATGCTGCCCTAGGGCAACTGAAACAAGTGGGCAGCACACTATACGTTGCATCAAGTAAGGCGCAGATATTCGTTGATCAGATTTTAGTGAAATTTGATCTTGCTCAGTACTTTACCCAAACCTTTGGTGCGCAGCTCGATGGTACGCGAGAGGATAAAACCGAGCTGCTTAAGTTTGCCTTGGAGCAAACCTCGCAGAGTGCCAGTGATGCCACCATGGTGGGTGATAGGAAGCACGATGCGATTGGCGCTATGAACAATCAGATGAAATTTGTCGGTGTGTTGTACGGGTATGGTAGTTTGACTGAACTCACATCAGCAGGTGTTCGAGTATTTGTTCATAAACCCGAAGAGTTAGGCTCGTTGGCTAGCTTGGGTTATTCAGGCTAGGGGCGTAAACCCTTAAGAAACTTGTTTAAGAAAATTCCCTCAGGATCAACTAGATCGCGCGCCTGCCACCAGTGCTGCCACTTGTCATGGCAGCTGTTAAGCTGTTGTTCGCCGAGATAGTGCACTTTACCCCAATGAGGCCTCCCGCCGAAGGCCAAAAAGATCTCCTCACAGGCACGATAGTAAGGTTCTTCGTCAACGCGAACGTCTTGGTGCACTGAAATAGTAACCGTTTGACGTTGATAGCCGGTGGATAGCCACACATCGTCTGCCGCCATCGTTCGATATTCAACAGGCCACCGCACGTCGCGAAATTTGGTTGTCAGTAACCTTTGTATGGCACGCATGCATGCAGGGCCTTCGCTGGAAGGTAGCGAATACTCCATTTCAGTGTGTTTGTGAGGTCGATAGTTGGGCAGCACTTCATGGTTCCACGCACATCGGCTGCCTTCTTCAGCGAGTGGATATTGCGGTGGCTCATCTGTTTCATTGATGGCTTTGGTCGATGCTTCATCACTTTGCGGATGCCAAAAGAACTCATAGTGACGATTGTTGAGTGTATTGTGATCTAACTCGCCGAGTATTTTCTCCAGAGGCGCGACGCTTGCATTTTCCTTTAGGCGATAGGCTGGGCGAAGTTGCAGTGTGAGTTGGGTGACAATGCCAAAAGCACCCAGGTGTAAACGGCTGGCTTCCCACAAATCTGCATTGTTAGAGGCGCTACAGTTAACTATCTCGCCGTTTGCTAAGACAAATCGCGTGCCGATAACTGTGGATGATAAATTTTTCAATGTTGTCCCAGTACCGTGAGTACCGGTTGCTGTGGCGCCCGCTATCGCTTGTTGGTCGATGTCGCCTTGATTGAACAACGCCAAGCCAGCATCTTGTAAGGGTTTGCCCAAGGCGTAGATTCGCGTACCTGCCCATACCGTGGCGGTCTGTGCTTTTTTGTCGGTTGAAACGATGCCGCTCAATGCTTGTGGGTCAATTATCAGATCATCGTTCACCACCAAGGGTGCATGGCTGTGGGTGGCCCCAGCTACGCGAATGCACTGTTTTTTGTTGGCCGCCATGGATACGATGGCTTGAGCATCTTCTTCACTGCGCAAGTGATACAGACTTTGCGGCCGAGCTTTTAATTTTCCAGACCAGTTTGACCAATTTGGCACGGTATAGTTTTCCTTGATCTGACTTATATGTCGCCTTGTTTTTTTAACGCACTGAGTTGGTCATCGCTGTAACCAATCTGTTTGAGCACTTCCTGCGTATGCGAGCCTACAGCTCCACCCGCCCAATCGCTGCGGCCGGGACTGTGACTCAGCTTTGGCAATATGGCAGGAACTTTCAGCGGGCCTTGTTCGGTAGGCAGTTCTTCAAACAATTCGCGAGCTTGATAGTGTGGGTCGGCCATCATGTCGGCGATATTATAGATAGGACCGACCGGCACCTCTGCTGCTTCCAATATTCGAATGACCTCGGTTGAGGTTCTGGCCTTGGTCCACACAGCAATGGTGCCATCAATGAACTCTTGGTGGACGACTCGGCCGGGATTGTCTGAGTACTTTTGATTCACTGCAATGTCTTCGTGATCCATAGCGCGCATCAGGCGCACGAATATAGAATCTCCATTTGCACCGATAACAACGTGTTTGTTGTCTGCGCATAAATAAGTATTGGTTGGAACAATGCCAGTGATGGTGGATCCAGCCGGTTCTCGGATTGCGTTAGCCCCGTCATATTCACTGACCACGCCCTCCATGAGATTAAACATGGCTTCATATAGGGCAACATCGACGACTTGTCCTTGGATGCCACGAGCCTGTTTGCGTTCGAGTAGCGCCAGTAGAATGCCAATTACAGCGTGGATGCCAGCGACCGTATCTCCTAGAGATAAGTTAGGGCGGGCGGGCACGTCGCCGGGAAAGCCGTTCAGGTATCGAAAACCGCTGAACGCTTCTGTTACTGAAGCGTACCCTGGTTTTGATGCATTGGGTCCATTTTGGCCGTACCCAGAGATACGTGCAAATATCAGTTTTGGATTTGCGGCTTCCATTTGTGCAGGACCAAGCCCCCACTTTTCCATAGTGCCCGGCTTGAAATTTTCAATCACCACATCTGCGTCAAGCATCAGCTGGCGTACAATTTCGCGCCCTGCATCAGTACGTAGATTGGCCGTTACTGATTTCTTGTTGCGCCCGAGGGAACGCCACCAGTAAGCGGTACCACTGTCATCCAGTTCTCGCCAGCCTCGAATCGGATCTCCCGCACCAGGTGGTTCAACCTTTATTACCTCTGCACCGAAGTAAGCCAACATAGTTCCTGCAAAAGGTCCGGCCAACAGTTGGCCTACCTCGATGACGCGGACCCCGTCTAAGGGTCTGTAGCCTTCACTAGACACTATATTTTGCTTGAGTTGGCATTACGCGGTACATCTCTAAATGGACCGTTGTCGAATCGAGGTTCTTTTGGCATGCCTAATACTCTCTCTGAGATGATGTTTTTTTGAATCTCATCGGTGCCACCGGCTATTGAAACTGCTGGAACTGAGATTAGTATTTCGGCGATGACACCGTGGAGGGGGCTGTCATCGCCGCTTAATAGCACCTGTGTGCCAGTGATGTCAGTATGTACTCGGGCGGCGAGGCGCGCGATGTTGCTTGCTGCCAGCTTGCCTAAAGAGCCCTCTGGACCTTGTGGTTTACCAGCTTGTTGGGCGGCACGAGCACGAGCAGCAGTCCACTGTGCAGAATTTGACATGATGAGTAGGCGCGCAATATCTTGACGGCTGACTGGGTCATGAATGGCGCCGGTTGCTATCGC
>QIGT01000204.1 GCA_003230835.1 Gammaproteobacteria bacterium | reverse complement strand
GAGGAAAATTGGGATGAATTGGAAGCTTTATTACATAAACTACGTGACATCGCTGTCAAGGAGGAGTATCGCAGCCAGTGACACTGGGTTTCCCGGGTTATCGCTAACACTGCTCTTCTTTCTAAGCTTTTATTCGTCCAGGTTTTCAATCGCCTCGGCTAGTTTTTCCGGAATGAATCCCCACGGGCCTGGTTCGCTCTGAAAAGCAACCTTACCGCCTTTACTAATTAGATAAAGGCGATCTGGCAGTGCACCATAGGCGCTGGCGATTTTATCGTCGATGTCATCAACTACGACAGGTATGCGAATTTTGAGTCGTATGGCACAAGATGACGCTGCCTCAATACGTTCGGCGTTGCTTATCGGATCGTTGAAGACAATTCCTTGATTCCTATTTGATGTTATCACCCAACCATCCTCGGGATGTGCTTCACGGATATACACCACTACAAACTCAACCTGATCACGATGTGCTTCCCAAATATTGTGCAGAGACTCTAACTGAGCCACGAACGGAGGTCAGGTGTAGGAACCAAAGATCAACGCCACTGGCTTTTCCTTTGCAACTTGCGCCAGACGAAACAGCTCTGGGGTGACCTTCTCAGTGCCGTCGGAATAATCGTAGATGCGGCTCTCGAAATCGTAGGCAAGGTCGCCTTGGGCGAGGGTTGTGGTTGCAAGACCCTTGTGGATTGGGTCTGACATGATGTCCATCGGAGTCTTTGGGGAGTCGTCGGGTGTAATCGCCCGCCAATTAAAGCCTTCCGGTAAATTGTCGTTATCCGCCATGGTGTGTGTTCCTGTCGAGTTCTCGAGGCTGCGTCGCAGATGTTTTGCAGAGTGATCGTAGCATTGTTATATATGTGTATATACACTTAAAATTACTTATTGTACGATGTACGAGCGTCGAACTTTCATGATTGTAAGATACAAGGCAGCTTAGTGACACAAAATAAGATTGATCGAGGTCGTTGGGAACAGGTGGCAAATACCTGTTATATACGAGTATCTGCGTGTGACTCTCTTGACACCCACTTTGTTGGCATCAACGTCTTTGGCATCAACGTCCTTCGTTTTGTGCATGATTTCCTTCTAAGGACACACATGTGAACACGCTAACCAACAAGGTTGTTCAATTGGGTGCCGAAGACCTGCGCAGGCTATGCCTAGAATGCGGGGCTGATGGCGTTGGTTTCGTGGAGGTTGATCGCCTGTCACTGGCGGACGAGCACGATGCGTTTTTGCGGGTGTATCCGCGCACGCGCTCCCTCATCTCGATCATTTCACGGGTAAATCCGGAGGCTGTTCAAAGCCCTGTACGAGAAATTGCCAACGAGGAAAACCATCGCACGACTAAGGAAATCTCTCATATCGTCGTCGCCATTGTTCGACGTTTGAACACTTTAGGTGTTCGTGGGCTTGCTACCCCTGTGGGTTTCCCGATGAACATGGACCGCTGGCCTGGGAAAATTTGGGAGATCAGCCACAAACCGATTGCCATTGAAGCCGGCCTCGGGCAAATGGGCATCAATCGAAATGTGATTAATCCCCGCTTCGGCAACCATGTGCTGTTAGATACGATTCTCATCGATGCCGAGATCGACAATTATGATCAACCCATCGATTTTAATCCTTGCTTCAACTGCAACCTCTGCGTAGCCGCCTGCCCAGTTGGTGCTATCGAGCCCGACGGCACCTTCGATTTCGAGGCCTGTATGACGCACAACTACCACGATTTTTTAGGTGGTTTCGTGCAGTTCGTGGACGCTATCGCAGATGCGACAAACGCCGCGGATTATCGCTCCCGAAACACCGATGCTGAGACAGCGAGTTGGTGGCAGTCACTTAGCTATGGCGCCAACTATAAAGCAGGGTACTGTTGGGCAGTGTGCCCTGCAGGTGACGAGCTCTTTGGTATCTACAATATGGATACTAAAAATTACGTCAAAACAGTTGTCCGCCCACTAAGGGATCGGCAGGAACCGATCTATGCGATCAAAGATTCGCGGGCTGAAAAGATCGCGAGAAGGCGCAAAAACAAAACAGTACGCATCGTTGAGTCGCCCATCCGAGCGCCCATTCCACTTATAGATGCTTCGGGAGGCGAATAATCATGTCGAAACTCGTCATCGTGGTTACGGGTGCTTCGTCGGGCATAGGACTAGAACTAACCCGAATATTAGCAAAGCGCGGACACCAAATTTATGCCACCGCGCGCAGACCCGAACAGATGAAAAGCATTGATGGGGTCGTGGAGATCCTCAAACTCGACGTCACCGATACGAGTAGCATCAAAAACTGCATTGAGCACGTGATTGCGTCCGAAGGCCGCATCGATGTTTTGGTAAACAACGCCGGTTTTGCCCAAGTAGGTGGCTGGGAGGAGGTTTCTCTGGACCAGGTTCGTGCCCAGTTCGAAACTAACTTATTCGGCGCCTTGGCTTGCATTCAGGCAGTGCTGCCGCACATGCGCAAGGCGGGCCACGGGCGAATCATCAATGTCACGTCTGTCATGTCCTTCATCCCAGCACCGTTTTGGGGAATCTACGCCGCAAGCAAGGCTGCTCTCGATAGTCTTTCAGAATCCCTCTACCAAGAACTACGTCCGCTTGGAATTCGCGTCACTGCAGTTCAGCCGGGCATTACCCGCACGCCACTTCACAACGTCATGGAGTTACCCGGCAAACCCGTCGATGCCTACACCGAGCGACGGGGTCGATCGTTCCGCGCAACCGCCTTTATGGAACGCTGGACCGGAAGCAGTCCTCGATTTGTTGCTAAACAGGTAGCTCGAGCGGCAACCTGGCCTTGGTTTGGGCTGCGCCGTCGCGTGGGCGTTGATGCTTGGCTTCTATGGCCCTTGCGAAAGTTCTCACCTCTATTTGTGATGTTCGAGGGAATACGTACTTTTTTCTGGCAGGACTGGTCGGGGCTTGCGCGTTTTATTGTCGCAGTCGTGCTGTTTCGCGCTGCTCTCTTCGGACTGATAGTACTGTTGCTATAGGAGCCTACGAAAAATGAAACTTGGAATTTTGCTTTGAAGACACTTCCCATCGGCTGCTTCTAGGCTGGCTGCAGAAAGGATAAAGAAATGACTGATGATGATTTACCGTTGATTTTGGTTTGTGGCGCCAGTGGCCGCGTCGGCGCTACTGGACGACATGTTACACATAACCTGCTAGAGCTTGGGTATCCCGTGCGAGCTCTCGTATTTCGGGAAGACGAACGATCCCTTGCGTTGGCCGATGCCGGTGCTGAAATTGTGGTTGCCGACTTGGCAGATTACACCGGTGTGCGCGCGGCGATGCGAGGTGTTAAGCGTGCCTACTTCGCTTGCTCACTCTCCGCCGAATTGCCTTTCATGACCACGGTTTTTGCTGCGATCGCTAAGGAAGAGGGTGTCGAGGCAGTTGTCAATATCTCGCAGTCTGTGATTGTGGCTGATGATCCCAGTCCAGTGACGCGTAGACATTGGGCGGGTGAGTTGATCTTAAATTGGAGCGGAGTGCCATCGGTCCATATCCGGGCGACGGTGTTTGCAGATGCACTGATGGTACTGGGGTCCATTGGCATGCGTGACAAAGGTGAGTTTCGCTTCCCATTTGGCGATGCCAAGATGCCGCCCATTGCGGCTTCTGATGTTGCTGCTGTAGTTGCGGCGGTGTTGGTCGATCCCACCCCCTACCTTGGTCGAGCCCTGGACTTGCGTGGAGAAAGGCTTATGTCCGGCGACGAGATGGCTGCAGTGGTTGGAGAGGTTCTTGGCAAGGAAATGGTTTATCAAAATATCTCTGAAGAAGAATATCGCGCAGAACTAGGCCAACTTGGCCTGGATGATTGGTCGATAACCCACTTATGCGCCGTGGGCAGCAAGGTGCGTGCACACGAGCGAGAAACCATGACAACAACGGTAAGGGACATTACTGGTAATCCACCCCTGTCCTTAGCCAGCGTTGTGGCGACTTACAAACAGATGCTCGGTGCCTGATAAGCCCGCAACGAAATACTAGCTTATGCAATTTACGCTGTCGTGTGACAGCCACATCTGAATAACCGGAGAAATTTAAGTGACACAGAAACCACTAATATTGGTCTGCGGCGCCGCAGGGCGCGTAGGCGGAACCGGGAGACGAGTAACATCGAATCTTATTTCGAGTGGATTTGCAGTTCGCGCGTTTGTTCGTAGTGAAGACGATCGATCGCATGAGCTAAGTGATCTGGGTGCGAAAGTTGTGGTTGGCGATCTGCTCGACTACCCCAGCGTCCTGTCCGCGATGGAAGGGGTCAACCGTGCCTATCTCACCTGTTCGCTGACGAATCAACTGCCCTTTATCTCGACCGTTTTCGCCGCAGCAGCGAAACAGGCAAACTTAGAGGGTGTGGTGAACATGTCGCAATATGTGATCGAGCCAGACGATATCAGCCCCCAGACTCGACGCCATTGGGCCGGCGAGAAGATCTTTGACTGGTCCGGCGTGCCCACCACACACGTACGGTGTGCAGTCTTTTCTGATGCCTTGGCTGTACTCAGTGCGATGAGTTTAAATGCGGCAGACGAACTGCGCCTTGCCTTTGGCAATGCCCAGTTTCCACCAGTGGCAGCAGCGGATGTGGCGGACGTGGTCACAGCGATTCTTGCCGATCAGGCACCCTTTGTGGCGCAAACCCACTACCTCTCAGGTCCAGAGACCATAGGCATGGAGCAGATGGCAGAGGTATTTGGTCGCGCCTTGGGAAGAAGTATCAGCTACAAGAACCAGACATTCAGTGAGTATGGGGAACAACTGCGAACCCTAGGTTTGGATGACTGGCATGTGATGCACCTGACCAAACTGGCAGAAAAGATCAGTATTCGGAACCGAACCGACCTGACCACGACAATCGAAGAACTCACTGGGCATCCGGCCACGCCCCTAGAAGTAACCGTGCGTGCGGTCGCAGAACGCGGCTTTCTTATGGCCACGGCATAGTCTTGTTTTAACTTGGAAACGCCACAGACGGTGCAATGTTAATCTTTGCTCGGTCGCATGTGTTACTAACATTACTTACACAGTTAGTTGCAACCCTGGTGGGTTCCTATAGAATACGGCGGCTTCGAATTCTGGCTAATGACAACAGAGCAATTATGGTAACTATTCGCCTTGC
>QIGT01000218.1 GCA_003230835.1 Gammaproteobacteria bacterium | reverse complement strand
TAACACAATGCGTATTCGTGGATCCATGAGCGGATCTCTTTGCCGCAACGTTGCAATCGTTTTGTTTGCGGAGACGATCTCCGACTCGAGTTCAATAACATCGATGGTCTGAATTCTGGCGGGAATTTGTTCAACCGCAACACCACCACCCAGGCCGATGAGTAAAAGTGAATCAGCATCAGGCCGGAGTATAATGGGCAATGCCGTGAGCCATCTTTGGATCAGAGAAGTTGGTGGACTGCCTTTGCGTACAATCTGCGCTTCAGGCAAACCATTCGAGCGCAGATAAAAACCATCATCTTGCGCTAACATCAGCACAGTTGCGGAGCGACCCACCGAATAGAAGAGTTGTTCACCACTTGAGTCTGTGCTGACGGATGAAGCGGTGATTACGGCGTCGGGTCTTGTCGGTGAGTAGAGTCCAATCACCAAAAACACGACTACCGTTAAGCCAGCGGCGATACCCTTGTGGGGTTTCGTGTGCAAAAACAGACTGGCGAGTGCCAGCATCAGATTGAGGACAACCGCGAGTCGAATCGCACCACTGAAACCCAGGACAGAGATCAGATAAAATCCAGCCGCTACTGATCCAACTATGGCGCCGAAAGTGTTCCAGGTGTAGACACGGGCACTGGATCGGCTGGCGGAATCTTTGTCACCGGAATAAATTCTTACCGCCAACGGAAAGGTGGCGCCGATGAAGAGTGTTGCGGGAAGCATAGTGAATACCGCCAGTATGGTGTTACCCGCGAGACCGCCTGCTACTGGATCTATGTGTTGCAGGACGAAGTACACCAGTGCCGAAAACCCTGCTATGGCAATTTGTGCACTCACAAAAAGAGTTATCGCCCGTTCGCGGCTAGTTGCAAAGTACCCTGCAATTCCTCCGCCCAGGGCAATACCGGCTAAGAAGCTGGCTAACATAGTTGCAAACGCATGTATGCTGCCGCCAATAATGTGGGTCAGTAGTCGCGTCCACAGCAACTCATAATAAAATGCAATAGCCCCGGAGACGAGCACAATGGGTAGAATCCAGGAAGTTCGCTTCCAAACCAATGGCTTTAATGTAGTTACTTGAAATTGTTTAACAGTCTTTTGGAGTGACCCTGACAAACCTGTGGCAATCAGGAATACGATGAAGTTGACAGCAACACCCACCCAGATAGTTTGCGTCAGGCCAAGTCTAGGTAATAAAAAGAAGCCCGCCGTTAGCGTTCCTGCCACTGCTCCAGCAGTATTCATTGCGTATAACAAGCCAGTGCGCGGACCAATCTGTTCATCACGAGTAATTGATTGGTGAATGAGTATCGGTAATGTTGCGCCCATTAAACCGGTTGGCAAGGCGATGATGATGAAGGTAGTGATCAGAAAGTAAGTCGGTTGCCAGAGACCATAGTTAGCTACCGGTTGCGCTTGGTCGCCAAATAACAGGTAGTAGCCATTGGCTGCTGCAGCAATCAACAAGGGTACACAAAGCGCGGTAACAGCAATTCCTGCCTCAAGCACACCATAAACAAGAATAAGACGTTTGAGGCGATGGACCACTCGCCCCGCAATTGCGGCACCAGACGCCAACCCACCCATGTAGGCGGCGAGTATTGCCGCAATAGCAAGTTCTGAGGTGCCAAATACAACGGAAAACTGACGCAGCCAGGCCGTCTGATAGAGTAATGCCGCAAATCCGGAGAGTGCGAAGCAAGCGGTAATCGCAGTTAGTGTACGCAGATTATTCACGTAACAGTTAACCGCTGGGCACGAAGGGCTTAAGTCCCTGATCCTGGTCCGGATTATAATTCGGGTTAAGTACCGGTCGCTTCAGACCTACTTGATCAAAATAGGCATCAAGCTCGCTGGCAAGATCTTTGCTAAGTTGTGGTTTGAAGAGCGACATGTCTGTGGTTTCGCTTAAGTCTCTAGAGAGGTCGTAGAGATAGGTGCGATTAGTGTCGTACTCACGAATCAGCTTGTAGTTACCCTTGCGAATAGCCGCCTGTGGCACAACATGTTTGTGATTTCTAAACCCTGAGTAATACCAGAGCAGGGCTTCGGTGCGACGCGCAATGCTGCTTTGGGCAACTCCAGTGAGCACCTGGTGCAGACTGCCACCATCAATGTCAGCTGGTAGAAGATCTGTGGCGCCTGTCCATTCAGCGATGGTTGGTAACAAATCATAGCCGATTGCTGGTACATCTGTTCGGCTGGCAGCGGCAATTCCGGGACCACGAATAATTAACGGCACCCGAATACCGCCTTCCCAAACAGAGGTTTTGCCTTTTGCTAGGGGGGCGTTGTTTGTCACCCACTCTTCACCGCCATTGTCGGAAGTGTAGATCACATAGGTATTCTCGGCGAGACCCAGCTTTTCGACTGCCTTAAGTATCTCCCCCAGGCTGCGATCCATTTCCTCGGTCATCGCCGCATAGGTTGTGTTGGTGTGGATGTAGCTGTCCAACTGTTTATATTTTTTTATGGTGTTTGCCGAAGCTCGCAGCGGTGTGTGTACCGCATAGTAGGAAACTTGCATGAAAAAAGGCTGTTGAGCTTTCGATTGGGCGTGAAGAAACGCAATAGACTGGCGGGTTATTTCACCGGTAAGTTTGGGATCATCATCACCGGTACGACCCTCGGCATTCGTAGTGGCGCCATTGTGGTGGTCATAACCGTGTCGACTGGGAGAACCACCGTTCATATGCCACTTACCAAAATGCGCCGTGACGTATCTTTGATTTTGCTGTTTCAGCAATTCTGCAATCGTCGTGTCTTCATCGGGAAGATCGCGAATCGGTAAGTGCACGAGCAGGGGCTTATTAACATAGAATCGATCGTAAAAGGATTGGTATACCGCTTTCCCTGTAGCATCAGGTACCACGTCGACTATATCGGTGGCACCAAGGCGAAGTGCCGTCTTACCGGTTTGTATGCTCATGCGGGTCGGCGAACAATTTGGTGCCGGTGCGTAGGCATTCGAAAACACCATACCTTGTCGCGCAAGTCTCTCCAGCGTCGGGGTTTGATACAAATCGCTCTTGGATGCGGGAACATCCGGGTGCATTTGCACAGAAGATCCTGTCCAGCCCTGGTCGTCAGCCAGTATCAGGATGATGTTAGGCGTTGCTTTCTCCTCACCAGCAACGGGCATGCTAACCAGTACTCCGTAAACCAAAAATAGCGCCGCAATTATTCTCATGGGGAGTGGTTGAGCGACCTAAGTGTGGGAAAAGGGCCTGCAGGGGCTATCAGCTCCAACAAATTTCCGAATGGGTCTCGGCAGTAAGTTGCTGTAGTTCCAGCGTCGTTGGTTACTGGCTCGTTGATTTTTGATCCTCCTAAGGCGATGACTTTTGCAAGGGCACGACGCACATCGTTGACTTCGAAACATAGATGTCGAATTCCCTGCTCATTCGCTCCTTGGCTTTCGGGAGCAACAGTTGATGCAGGACTAGAATACTCAAACAATTCGAGAAAACAATTTCGATTACGCAACAAGCACAAACTTGCCGCTGATCCCTTGAGGCCAACAACTTGATTAAACGCTGTATTGTCCTCAGACCAAGAAGTATTTCGAACCTTCTCGAAACCAGCAAATTCGCAGTAGAAAGTGACCGCTTTATCGAGATCCTGGACGACTACTCCAGGGTGATGCAGACCCAGGCAGATCACGGAACCGGTGCTGGCGTTGGAATTCACCATGAAGCCCTCCTGATTTGGGTAATGTGGCGTTATTTAATGTACATCATTATCAACAGGCAACATGACAACATCAATAAAAATGCGTGCTTCGAAATAATATCTGTGATTATTGTACGACAATAATGCATACTCTTGATAACTATTATCTGGTTGCCTACCTCAACCAATGATAAGCAGATTACAGGGAACATATCGCCATGGATCGTTTGAAGGATCAGATCGCAATTGTCACCGGAGCTGGGGTAGGACTCGGTGCCGTGTATTCCCGCGCCCTCGCAGATGAGGGTGCCACAGTTGTGTTGGCGGATATCGCAGATGCCACGTCAGTGGCAGAGTCGATTCAGGAAAAACATGGCTCAGCTCGAGCGCATGTCATCAAAACCGATGTCAGTGCCGAAAAACAAGTTGAAGCACTCATTACCCAGACTCTCGCTATTTCAGGAAAGCTCGACATAGTGGTAAACAATGCCGCTGTGTTTTCTTCACTACCGCCGGCAGCGGTGACCGAAATTGACGTTGAACTCTGGGACACGGTTATGGCGGTCAATGTTCGTGGTCTGTTCCTCATGGCCAAACACGCAGCACCTCACATGATCAAAAACAAAGCGGGGAAGATTATAAATATTGCCTCGGGTGTTGCCTACAAAGGAATGCCCAATATGCTGCATTATTCCGCATCAAAAGGCGCGGTTTTAACCATAACCCGCTCATTGGCGCGGGAACTAGGCGCGCATAATATCTGCGTTAACACTCTGGCGCCTGGATTGATCATGAGCGATAGCATTGCGGCAAATGAAGAACACATAGATGACTATCGCGCACCAGTAATTGCGAGTCGCTCACTTAAACGTGATGGTCTACCGGAAGATCTTATTGGTGCCCTGATTTTTCTGGCGTCAGCCGAAAGTGATTTCATGACCGGACAAACTGTTGCTGTAGACGGTGGTTCTATTAACACATAGTCTGATAATACTCAGCTTGGCTGATCTTCCAAAGTAAACCGATCTAATTGGTCTTTTATCTTTTTGAGTTCGTTCTGCACATTTTTGGTCCGTCGCGCAGAGGTTCCTGCTAATCCGGACTGAACTCCCCGGATCAATGCGCGCACACGCCCCTTCATTGCGGCCATCTCTTCCTCCGAAATATGGTATTCATCCTTTTCGGCGCGGGTGAGTTTACTGCGAATGTAGGCTGCAACTACGGCAGCTGATTCTACAAAAGCGGCGCCATCATTCAACTCCGCTGCGGCAGCCGCACGAAGTACATAAAGATCCAGACTCGGGGAGAGTTGTAAGCCGCGATCAACAATACGCAAGGCATCGGTCGCCATGCGAAAGGCAGAACTACCAACCACCTTGGTGCGCCACTCAGCGCGTAGTTGTGCCACTTTGTCGAACCAGGGATCGGTTACTTCACTGGTTGCCAGGGTTCGATCAAGTGCCGCTAGTGAGCGCCAGTCTTGTTTTAAGGCCGCAGAC
>QIGT01000210.1 GCA_003230835.1 Gammaproteobacteria bacterium | reverse complement strand
CGATGCTGGCCTTTAGCATCGGTGCTCTAAGCATGATTGGCGTACCACCGACGGCTGGATTTGTATCAAAGTGGTACATTCTCGCAGGCGCTATTCAAACCGACCACTACGCTGTGATTGCAACATTGGTTATCAGCACAGTACTCAACGCCCTCTACTACCTACCTGTCATCTATCTGGCATGGTTTGGGCTAGAGAAGTCTGGACAAGAGAGGCTTGGACAAGACAGTACACGGCCTACAATCGATCATGCAGAGGCACCGGGAATGATGTTAATGGCGTTGCTGGCTACAGCAGCACTCACCCTGCTGTTGTTCTTTTTTCATCAACCGGTTGTGCAATTGGTTGAACGATTGGCTCATGGGGTGTAATGGTGGGATCAATAAAAGATGATCATTGGCTGGAACGTCCGAAAACGATAAAACGGCTGTGGTACGGGTTCGTTATCTTGTTATTACTTAGCGTAGTTGCGCAGTTGTTTATAGGTGGTAAAGGTTACTTTGGCATTGATGGGTGGATAGGATTTGGTGCAGGATTTGGATTTCTCGCCTGTGTAGTCATGGTCATAACTGCAAAGATTCTCGGCAAAGTACTAAAACGCGAAGAATCATTTTATGGCGAGTCCGATGATTGAGTGGTTGTCGCCTACCATGGTCTTGTTGGCAAGTACGCCACTTATTGGTTTACTTCGCGGTCACTTTCGCGCCACCGTCATCTTGGTCGCTCCGCTGATATCCCTGTGGCTGGTGTGGCAAGTTCCCGATGGTGTGGTAATGGCCCTGTCCTTTTTCGAATATCGCATTGAGCCGATTGAAGGCAGTGCACTGCGACGTCTCTTTGCCACAATATTCGCACTGATGACGTTTGTTGGTGGGTTGTATGCCTTTCGCCAATCGCGTTGGTATGAAATTGCAGCCGGGTACGTTTATGCCGCTGGCGCCATTGGTGTGTGTTTCGCCGGAGACCTCATCACCCTCTTCATTTACTGGGAATTGATGGCACTGTTTTCTACCATAGTTATTTGGTGCGGTGGCACGTCGGCTGCTCGGCAAGCGGGCATACGCTACGCCACCATGCATTTGCTTGGTGGCACCATCCTGATGATAGGAATAATCAGCCTTGCATTAGAGAGCGGTTCTGTAGACATCGTACCTTTGCGGGCATCGGACTTCAGTACCTGGATGATTCTGATTGGATTACTTGTTAACGTCGCCGCTCCACCAGTTTCTGCTTGGCTGGCTGATGCCTATCCAGAGGCTAGCCCCACTGGTTCAGTTTTTCTTTCTGCCTTTACGACCAAAACGGCAGTGTTTACGTTGATTTTAATGTTTCCGGGCGAACCCATACTCATTCCGGTGGGTTTGTACATGGTCATGTACGGTATTATTTACGCACTGTTGGAAAATGATGCGCGTCGTATTCTGGCCTATTCTATTGTTAACCAAGTCGGCTTTATGGTGTGTGCCATTGGCATCGGTACTGAACTTGCGCTTAACGGTGCTGCGGCACACGCGTTCGCCCATATTATCTACAAAGCCCTGCTTTTTATGAGCGCTGGGGTTGTGGTTTATCGCACAGGAATTTCAAAGTGTACTGACCTCGGTGGATTGTTTCGTACTATGCCTATTACGATGGTTTGTGGCGTGATTGGGGCCCTTGCGATTTCTGGCTTCCCGTTGACCTCTGGCTTCACAACAAAAACAATGATCTCTCAAGCAGCCGCTAACGAATCATTGGTTGCAGTGTACTTTCTATTAGCAGCAGCATCCGCAGGTGTTTTTCTCCATGCAGGCATTAAATTTCCATGGTTCGTGTTCTTCCAGAAGGATTCCGGGTTGCGCCCAAAAGATGCACCCTGGAACATGTCCGCTGCGATGATATTGTTTGCAGCGTTATGTATTTTTATTGGCGTGTTCCCAGAATTGCTGTATCGCCACTTACCGTACGCGGTTGATTTCAATGCTTACACACCCACAAAGGTTATTTATTATCTACAGTTGTTGATGTTCTCTGGTCTGGCGTTCTTTCTTTTGTTACCACTGATGCGTCGCACCCGCACAATTAGCCTTGACATAGACTGGCTATGGCGGGTTGCTCTAGTTGCCTTGAGCCGTAATTTGTCAAGCTGGGTGCAGGCCACAACTGTGCATTTAAATACTAGACGGGTACGTTGGCTCGGGCAGTTTAACGAGAGGCCATCTGAGCTTGGATATGTAACAAGGAAGCAGAAAGTTCTGCGAATTGATTTGTGGCGTAATTGGTCAATTGGTAGCACAGCGTTGTGGATTGCGGTTCTTTTAATCAGCTATGTTGCAATTTATGTAACCTGAGGCCCCTTCCTATGGGTACTGAACACCAAAGTAAGCGATAACTCTCAAAAAAATTCATTCGATTACTCAGTAAATACGAACTATCGTGCGCCATGGTCAACTTCAAACACTTACATTATTTTTGGACGGTCGCTAGAGAGGGTGGCGTGGTTCGAGCCGCGCAACGACTTCACCTGACACCTCAGACAATTAGTGGGCAGCTAAGTCTACTGGAGAAGCAGTTGGGAATAGATTTATTCCTGCGAGTTGGGCGAAACTTGGAGCTGACGGAGACAGGCAAGCTCGTTCTGAGCTACGCAGACGAAATTTTTTCACTGGGTGGAGAACTTGAGGAAGCTGTGCATCGGCTGCCGCAAGGACGACAACAGGTCTTTCGGGTTGGGGTCGTTGACATGGTGCCTAAATCTATCGCCTTGCGCATACTTGAACCTGCCTTGTCGATGGACAAACCTGTACGCATGATATGTCGTGAGGCGAGCTTAGAAGAATTGTTAGCTGAATTGGCTGTGCATCGACTTGATCTCGTATTAGCTGATCGTACCATTTCGCCAACAGTCAGTGCGAGAGCATTTTGCCACAAGCTGGGTCATTGCGGAGCGAGCTTCTTCGCCACTAATAAGTTGCAAAAAAAACTCAAAGGCAAATTCCCCCAATGCCTCAACGGCGCACCTATCATACTGCCGACAGTGGGAAACCCCTTGCGGTCAAGTATCGATCAATGGTTAGCCAAAGAACGGATCCACCCCCGCATCGTGGCTGAGTTTGACGATAGCGCTCTAATGAAGGCGTTTGGGCAAGAAGGTTTAGGCGTGTTCGTCGCGCCAGCGGTCATTACCACAGAAGTTGAACGGCAATACCAGGTGAGCGCTATTGGCAGGGTCGATACCATCAAAGAGCAATTCTATGCGATATCAGTTGAGCGTCGTGTATTGCACCCAGTTGTGTCCTTGGTTGTAGAAGCTGCTCGTTCAATACTGTTCTTGTAGGATAAGTAGCATACGACACAATATGTTTGTTAGATATTCAATTTTCGAGCCGATTCAGAATTTCTTCTCCGATAGTATAAATCGAATATAATGGACATTCACTTCGAAATATTCGAAGTGATGGCTGACACACTCTTCACTACAATCGGCGGCTCTTTTATTATCAGTGCACTACATATTGTACCGATGTAACACACACAAAAGGGTTCAGTATGTATTTAAAATTATCACTCGTTGTGCTCGCGGCGCTCGCTTTGGCTGCCTGCGGAGGTGAGTCTACGAATGTGGAAAGCCAGGGGACAGATTCCATCACCGTTGCCGATGTTGGCGTCGAAAAAGATGTTGCTGAATCACAAAATGCGGAGAGCCTCTGCTTGGACGCAGGTCCACAAACACCACGAGACATCTCTATTAAATCTGGCGTCAATCCGAATTTGTTTGCGCTGGCGCCTGGCTCTGAGCAAATGAACCTCTGCAATATACACACGCATACCAACGCAGAGCATAAAGGCCCGGGATTTAGCGTCTATGCTGGTGACGGCGTGAACGGGGGTTACCAATGTAATGATTCGGCCAGCTTGACTGCAGCAGAATTGACCGATCCAGCAAATGGCAACGGCGCGTTCAAAGGGGTCAAGCCAGGCGACACAATTGAAGTCCATTGGGTGCATACGTCCTGTGACATCACCCCTGGTGAAGGTCTGGGATCGTGCCTGAGTGAAACCTGCACGAACCCGTTGTTGCGTGTCGAGGCACAGGCTTTCTTGGTGGTAAACGACCCGGACGCCATCAATTTCAACGATTACGCCTATGCTGGGACAATCACGAACGGTCTCCACCAGGCGAAGGCGTTGCCCAGCAACACAGGATCACCGGTTGTTTTCCGCGGATCCACCACCGGCCCAAGTTACACTCAATCGACATGTTCGCCGCTCGAAGTGACCTGGGCTGTACGGCCGAGTTGTGCCAAGTTAGACATTGGCTCGCTAAGCGAATGGGCAGCGAACGGCAATGTCTTTAACGAAGCCAAGTCACATGGCGTTCGCCAGCTTGTAACTGCGCCTGAACTGCTATCTGAAATAGAGTAACAAATGGCAATGTCTGACCGCCGTTTACGGCACCATGGCCATGCCGGTTGGTTTAAAAAATCGTGGTGGCCCGGATGTTGAACCGCATATTGAAGAAGACCGCCTCTGGCAACAAGCAACCTATCCGGTAGCATCTTGGTTGGGCGGCAGCCTGTCTGGACGAACGCGCCTTGAGCAACGCCGCCGTAGTAATACAGGAGATGACACCGGTTGGCGGCTACGCCAGGCTTGGCGCTGGTTAAGGCCTCTTGAAGGGTCCACGATATCCTATGTGGTTACCAACGAGACCTTTTTTGGCCTGAACGACGCCGACTGGGGACAGCGTGACGGTTACGACCAAAATCGGGCATTTCTAGGCTTAGCATGGCAAGCGAGACAAAAACTGCGAGCCGAGATAGGCTATCTTAACAACCACATTGACGGTGGCTCGACGGGTAGTCGAACCAATCATGTTTTATCACTCGCGCTTTATGTGCGTCTCTGATCGACCCTCAGTTTACTGGAAAGGCGCAACTGTAAGAGCATAGTCCAGCCTCTACCTTATCCCTTCACATACGCCACTTGGTGCAACGGACATTTTGATGTTGGCCATATCATTACATCTTCCAATGTAGTGTTTTGGCGGCTTAGACATCATAAGCACGTATTATAAGCTAATGATTAAGTTATACCTCAGGCTGACAATTCTCGTAACCCTTCTTTGTTGGCAATACGCGCAAAGTGCAACTGCAATTCCTGTGGTAGCGGAATTCGAACCTAATGATCTTCCACAACAGGCA
>QIGT01000265.1 GCA_003230835.1 Gammaproteobacteria bacterium | reverse complement strand
GGCTATCTCTGTGAAGCCAATGCTGTGCCAGACAATCCGGTGCATGGGGTCGCACGGCCCAAAGAAGGCAACAACGAAGGCAAAACCCCCGCCTTGGGTGATGCGCAAGCGCGCAAGCTACTCGACTCACCCGATCCAGAAACGCTAAAAGGCAAACGCGATCGCGCCCTCCTCGCCTGCCTGCTCTATCACGCCATCCGCCGCGATGAATTGTGTCAGCTGCGCATTCGTGATCGCCAATCTCGCGAAGGCGTGCCACATTTGATCATTCACGGTAAAGGCGAAAAGCTACGCAGGTCGATTGATTGACGACTACCTTGAGGCGCTCGATCCGGCAGGATTGGATGATCGCTCGATGGCCCTGTTCCGATCTATTCGTAAAGGCGGAAAGGTTGCCGACAAAACCATCACCGGCGACGGGATCTACAAACTCATTCGCCACTATGGCGCCATCACCGGTCTCAATCTTGCTGTGGACGGACTCTCACCGCATGCCATGCGTGCTACTGCGGCAACCAACGCACTCACCCACGAGGCTGACATCGCCAAGGTGCAAGAGTGGTTGGGGCACGCCAATATCTCCACGACGCGGATGTACGACCGGCGTGAGACTCGGCCAGAGGATTCGCCAACATTTCGAGTAAAATATTAATTCCGCTTTCTAGTTTTGCCTCTTGCAATAGCTTTGTGTCGCCCGAATGTCTTTTATCAGAGATGACAAGGTCTGGGGCGACCAGCTGAGTCTAAAAACTGAAAAATGCCCAAACCTGGCTTGCTGGTAGGTGTGTCATCCCAAAAGAGCACCCTGCCACAGGATAGAGGTAGCAATGCAAGAACTTGCAGAGCAATCGACCCGAGCCAGATCGAGCAAGCGGTTTTCTATCCGTGTAGCGATCCGTTGGGAATACCGGCGTTTGGCTATCGGTATAGAGATCACTTGGTAGATCAGAAGGCGCCCCCATTGGGGGCGTCTTCTTTATTCGCATCAAACTAAATAGGAAAAATAATGGCCTACGTGCAAGCTGGTGAAATCATCTATCACTTGGACCGAGAATTCAAAAAGGCACTTCACCGGACATTGGAAAAACACTTTCCCGGCCAGCAATACGAAGTGAGTCTCATCTACAAAGACCTTCAACGCGACGTTGATAGAGCTTGTAGCCAGTGGGAGCACGTACCCGATGATTGTGTCCGAGATTAAGCCCTCCTCCATCTGCTTAAACTCTTCTATCCGGTGAACACTATTTTAGGATTCTGTTTACCCTACTCGTCAACAGGATGCTGACGTTAAAACATCACAATCAAACGCCAAACAAGAAGCACTATGTAGAGACTCCCAAACACACAGGGGATGGCGATCTCTAATTCTGTTACAGAGTGGTTTATTTTCTTATCTTTAGGTGGCTGGATGTCGATATTTCAGGGCCACGCAGTCCTTCTTGTGATTAATTGCATTATTTACTTGCAAACTATAGTTTGCAGTAATATATTTTTAATCAGAAAGACTTTATTGGATGGCACGTTCGACCAGACCACGGCAGATCATTGTTTACAGCGATGAGAACGGTAAAGAACCTTTTAATGGGTAGCTGACAGGTCAACGTGATCCCACAACCCGTACCCGCATATTGCGAAGAATTGGGCGTGTTGAAAGTGGAAATTACGGCGATTTTAAGTCGCTCAAGGATGGTTTGTTTGAGCTGAGATTGTTCTTCGGTAGTGGATACCGAGTCCATTTCGGTGAAGACGGCGACACAGTGGTTGTGTTGCTGTGTGGCGGAGACAAATCGACCCAAGATAAGGATATCGAAACCGCCAAAACCTATTGGAAG
Organism: Gammaproteobacteria bacterium; assembly: GCA_003230835.1. Classification (GTDB taxonomy): domain Bacteria; phylum Pseudomonadota; class Gammaproteobacteria; order Pseudomonadales; family Azotimanducaceae; genus UBA4421. The sequence continues at coordinate 3,725 of QIGT01000265.1, read as the reverse complement.
GAGTATCAAACCAATGGTTAGAAAACACAGATCATTAGATGAAGTGACGCAAGAGTATTTCGCCGAACGTCCCGAAGAGGTTGAAGGTTATCTCAAAGGGATTTTTGAAGACTATGCCCAAGATCCAGACAACGCCGTGCTGCTCTCACAGCTGCGTGTGGTTGCGCGTGCCAAGGGTATAAGTGCCATGGCCAGTGATATCGGTATGACCCGCCAAGGGCTTCAAAAAGCACTCTCAGACAAAGGTAATCCACGGCTAGAGAACATCAACGCGATCATGCAAGCCATGGGATATCGGCTTGCGCCACAACGCTTAGAAGCCCAATAAAAACCCCACGACACTAATCGGGGATGATCATCCCGACAGTGCTATGTTGTTACGTCTGCAAAATCACTAAAAGGCTGAATATTACTTCTTATCTGACAAGCACGGATGGCAGAACAATACTCCGTCCACCCCGTTCTTGGCAGCTTAAAAGCAGGCTTTCTAAGGCGCTGTCGCAAAATGTTCTTCAACAATCGAGCTGTTCGTCCGTTGCCATCGGCAAAGGGGTGAATGGTCACAAGCCGTAAATGTGATTCAAGGGCTTTGCTCTCTAATAACTCGCCGGCATTCAGCCAATCAACAAAATCAGCCATGAGATCCGGCACCTTGCCCGGATCAGGGAACCGGTAAAGTTCATGCGGCCAAATAAAATCGACAATAGAGGTCATGCGATAAATACGTCGAGGGCTTTTTGTGTAGGGTTGCACATTCTGGCGATCGTGAACACCCGTACTGGTTCATGGTGAACACCTGAACCGCCTAATCGCGATAGCCAATTCGTCGAAGTTCAATTGCCACATTGTCAGTGGTTCTACCATCGCTGATACACATAAAGCTGGGTAGATAACCATTGCGCTCCAAACTCACGTGCACTTTGATCGCGCCCCTAGCACAACAAAACGATGCCCATGCCCAAGTGATAACCCTTGTGAGACTGAACGTCCAGGTTGCTAACAATGTCACGCAGACTACAGCATCCAATCAATTGCCTTAGGGGCGGGCCTGGATCTCTTGTGTTTAGATTGATTTTCAGAAAAATGATTGCTACCAAGCACAGGGTGTTCGAACCTTCTTATTGGCGAAAGTAAACAGCGCTCCCCTGGTACTACTCAAGCGAATAACTTATTCATTGCACTACACTAGATTGTCTTCGATATACCCCCGCACAGCCTCCGCAGTAGCAGGTAACTCCACGCAGCGCGTCGGCAGCTCGCGAAGTGCCTCCAACGCCGGGTGGGTGGGACGATGGATGGCACTGTCCTCCCCAAGCGCGCGTGCCACTGCTTCAGGAAACTTGGCTGGGTGCGCAGTTGCTAGACACAAGGTGGGCCCTGGCATGTTCAGTCGTTGCGCTGCAGCCACGCCCACAGCAGTGTGTGGGTCCAACACATAACCCCGCTCATCGAACACCGCCTTAATCGCAGCCATTGCTGTCTCGGTATCAACAGACTCCGCAGCTATGGGCATTTCAGCCAGCGCGCTTAGTGGCACACTGCAGCTACCTTTTTCTTTGAAGCTACGCATAAACTCGACCACAGCAGCCGCATTCTCATTGAGACCATAGTAGAGAAAACGTTCAAAATTGCTGGCAACCTGAATGTCCATCGAAGGGCTCATGGTGTGTTGTAAGGTGCCGCGCGAATAACAACCGCGATTAAAAAAGGTTGCGAGAATGTCGTTCTCGTTGGTGGCCAATAGCAAGCGTCTAATCGGGAAACCCATGCGCCGTGCCAGATAGCCCGCGAAGATGTTGCCAAAGTTGCCCGTCGGCACGCTGAAGTTCACACCCTCGCTTGCGTTGTCAGTGCTGAAGCGCAAGCTCGCGTAGGCATAGTAGACCACCTGCGCGAGAACACGCGCCCAGTTCACAGAATTCACTGCACCAAGTTGGTGTTCTGCCTTGAACGCCAGATCGGCAAACGCATCTTTCATTAGGGACTGGCAATCGTCGAAGTTACCGCGCAGCGCCAGACAGTGCACGTTAGCGTCGGCAACCGTGGTCATCTGCAGTTCCTGCAATTCACTCACGCGCCCCTGCGGAAACATCACGACAATGTTGACGTTTGCCTTACCCCTAACACTTGCTATTGCAGCGCTTCCTGTGTCACCACTGGTGGCAGCAAGTATGTTCAGCCGGCTGCCACGCTGCGCCAATACATGATCGAACAACTCGCCGAGAAACTGCAGCGCGATGTCTTTGAAAGCGAGCGTTGGCCCGTGAAACAACTCCATGACATGCAGCTCGCCACGCGAGGCGCGCGCTTCGCCCAGCGAGACTATGGGTACAATCTCTGGATGCGTGAACTTGGTGTAGGAACGCCGCACAATTGCGTGCAACTCCGCTTCGGGAATATCGTCGATAAACTCCCGCATGATCTTGAACGCAAGCTCGACGTAGTTCAATTCGCGCAAAGCATCGAGGCGCGAAGACAGGTCGGGAATATTATCGGGCAGCAACAACCCACCGTCAGGGGCCAGGCCCGTGATGATTGCGTCTGTGAATGCCATGGGCGGCGTATCGCCCCGGGTAGAAATGTAACGCATCAGCGTTTCGCTTCGATTTGTTGTGCGCCGCTATTCTACGGCTGACCGGCGGCACAATCGAACCGTTTAGAGCGATCCCTTGCCGTAGTTGTTTTGCGGCTTGCGCGGCAGGTCAATACGCAGATTGGGTTCTAAGGTCTCGATATTGCCGCCGCCATTCAGATAGGCATCGACATCGCTCGATATCTGGTCGCGGGCATTCTGGCGGGCGCGGATGCTGTGTGCGTCTACCTGGGTGTTCACCTGAACATTGGCCCCTGCGTCTGCAGCAGTTGCGTTGTCCTCAGCCGAGTCTGTAAATGTTGTTGTGCCTAAATCGCTCATTGTCTGCTTCTCCAGGGGCCGCCGTAAGACAGCGTCGGGAGTAGTTATAGAACAGATTCAGGATCTCGCAAGTCGAGTGCTGCCAGGTGGCTCTGCAGGTGGAAACGCAGGTGAAGATGCAGCTCACACCGCCTCGGGGCCCGTCTCGCCCGTACGTATACGCACCACTTCTTCAAGATTAACGACAAAAATTTTGCCGTCTCCTACTTTGGACGTATTAGCAGCTTTGGTGATCGCCTCGAGTGCCTGGTCGAGCAGGCTGTCGTCGATTGCAATCTCAACCTTCACCTTCGGGAGGAAGTCGACTACATATTCCGCGCCACGATACAGCTCTGTGTGACCTTTCTGGCGACCAAAACCTTTTACCTCAGTCACCGTCATACCTTGTACGCCGATCTCGGACAATCCCTCGCGCACGTCGTCGAGCTTAAAGGGTTTAATGATGGCGGTGATCAACTTCATGGTCTTGGGATCCTTTGGGTCTTTGGGGTCTTTGGTATGGGTGGGCGAGGGTAGAGCTTACTTTACGCTCCATCGGTCCCGATTGTGACGCACATTCTAATACCCGTTCTAATACCATGGCGGGATATTCCCTCAGAGACTCAGGCCCATGGCTGATTCCACGCTGATAGATGAAATGGTTAAGCGCCTGACCGAGACGCTTATTAAGGTGCTACCCAAAGAATCTGCCATTCCTCAAGAGCTGTTGACGCGCCTGGCCGAGCGCATCAAACCGGCCGTAGACAACGCCCTCAAACCCTTCCAGATACTGCGCAGAGAAGAGTTCGACGGCTACCTGGCACAGCTGGAT
>QIGT01000234.1 GCA_003230835.1 Gammaproteobacteria bacterium | reverse complement strand
GCGCCATTGGCTTCACTGAACTCTGTCAGCGCCCAGATGGTGCTGACTTGAGTTTCAATTTCCCTTGGCAAATTGGTGCCCCAGGCAAAGCGGTCCCGGTGTAAATCCTGTGCCCCCTCGCCAGGAGATATTTTGATTGCCTGGGTGGTGTTCAGCAGCAATTTTTTTGAAAACGACGACAAAAATTCCTTCGCAAGGGCCATCACTTCGGCATTGGTTACCACCTCCCGGCAGGATGGGCAGCGTGCCACCAGCGCGCCGGTGCGTTGCGTTTTCGTGCCGGTGAATTCGTCTCGGCCAAAGGCTGTATCCTCAATGAAAGGTGCTAGCTCATCGCTGATTATTGCTCGCAGTTCTTTCGGCATCGCATTAGCAACAATGCATGCGCCGTCGCGCTCAAACGCTGCAATGATTCTATCGGTGCCACTTAGTGCAGTTAGGGTTTCAAGTTCAGGCACAATTTCTTCCTTGTTGGTAACCGTTGGTTCGCACGAATTCAAGTTTGTAGAATTTGAGCACAGTTGCTGACTCAGAATCTACATCAATTTAGCAACTTACACTAAAACCGCCATCGAGTAACATGTGAAATCAACACAGCAGTTTCGTAGGAGAAGACGGTGGACTTGATGGCGAGTTATTCAGGCAGCGTGTTCGGGCTTGATGCTGTTGGCATTGTTTGGGATCGGCATTCTTGCGCGGTAGAAAGCATTCCTACTACGCAGGCTCCTAGCCAAATTTCTTAAATGACCGCCGTTTTGTGCGGCGCGGTATCTTCTCTTTGCCCGTGCTGAATTTTGCCAACACAATATCGATGACAGGGTCGACAAGACTATCAATCGACCTATCAAAATTTAGCCTTTCGGCGAGTTTGAGTGTGGCTAGCCCATGTAGGCCAATCCACGTTAGATGAGTTGCTAACACCATATCGCCAGCCAAGTAGCCGGCCTGTTTAGCTTCCTGATAGTTTCTTAGCGCCAGATCCCAGGGGCTCATCGCAACATCACTCATTAACTGATACTCCGCCATTTCACCCTGATCAACTTCAAAGCAGAGGTTGTATTCATGCAGATTATCAAGCGCAAATTTTATGTAGGCGTAGCCCGAAGCGTAAATTTTATCTAGAGGGTGACTAACCTCATCAGCAGATTCTTTCATTGCATTCGTTAGGCTAAGGAAAGCAACCTCTCTGACCGCGACAAAAATCGCCAGCTTATTTTCATAGTATCGATAGGCCTTCATTGAACTCCAACCAAGAACTTTTGCAATCGATCGCGCGGTGACTCCCTTGTAACCCTGCTCTGAAAATAGTTTCATCGCAGCATCCAAGATCTGCTGTCGTCCTTGGTTCAGTTCTGCTTCTGTTAGTTCGAGCCTGGGCATAAATATGAGCTAAAAACCACATGTTCGCATGTTAAGCATGCTGCATGAAGAAAATTTTCATTCGAACTTACTGTTAATAAATTCTGCCAGTTGGCTGGTGGCTGCCACGGCGTCGGGTAACAAAGCGCGAAATGCGTGGAATACATGAATCATGTCAGGCCATACCTGCAAGGTGATGTGGCAACCCGCTAATTTCCCAGCATCGACAAATGTATTAATTTCATCAATAAGAACTTCTTCACTGCCTACTTGAATCAGCATTGGCGGCAGGCCTGTCAGATCCGCATAGACAGGAGACGCCAGAGGATTTTTGGGGTCTGCTCCGGCCAGATAAAGGCTCGCGTCTTGCAACAAGCCCGATTTTGAGAGGAAGGGGTCGGTATCAGCGAGTCGAGTGTAACTGTCGAAACTACAAGACAGGTCCAGCCATGGGCTGATGCATGCAACCGCGCTTGGCAGTGGATCACCTGCATCCCTGAGCACTGTCAACGCAGAGATAAGCGCACCGCCGCCAGCGGAATCACCCACTAGTGCAATGGCGCCAAATTCGTCTGGGCGCTGTCGCATTTCGCGGTAGGCTGATACCACATCTAGCACTGCAGCCGGAAAAGGACACTCTGGCGCCAAGCCGTAGTCCAGCATAAATACTGGGGCCCCCACTTCCTCAGATAAAACGATGCCAAGGCCGCGGTGGGAGCGTGGCGAACCTGCTACATAAGCGCCGCCGTGTACATAGAGAATAGAGTTTGTCTGGGTGACTCCCTTGGTAGCAATGCATTCGCACCCTATGCCGCCCAGCTCCATCACCTTAAGGTCCACGTTAGGCGGTAATTTACCACGACCACCCATCGCGTCCATGGCAGCACGTCGGTCTGCAAGCGAAGTGTTGTGTCGGTCGGGTCGTGCCGCCAGTATTTCCCGGACTTTCTTTATACCAACCGCCGCCACTTTATACTCCTTGCAAAAACAGACTTACAATTTAAGTGGCAATGGAAGCCACCGCATTAACTTCAACGAGTAAAGAGGGGTGCATGAAGGCTGTTACTTGAACCAGCGTACTGGTTGGGTAGCCAGAACCAGAGTCGAAGAACTCTTTGCGCACGTTGTTAACCGCTTTAGCACTAGCAATATCCGTCACAAAGATTGTTAACGAAACAATATCCTCCATCGAACCACCTGCATCTTCCACGATGGTCTGAATATTTCGGAAGGTTTGTTTTGCTTGTTCTTCGATCCCGCCGTCACCCACAGGTTTGTAGTCAGCGGTGAGACCAACTTGACCGGCTATAAACAATAGTCGCCCACCTGGTCTTTCCCAAGACGCGTTGGCGTAAGCGGCTGCGGGCTTTGGTGCACCTTCGGCGTTGAGTGATTCTGCCATTTAGTATTTTCCTTATTGATTTACGAATGCCAGGAGTATTTGCTACATGCTGGCGAATCCGGCGTTGTCTAGAATCTTCATGATATTAGCGGGGGGGATAAAGGGCTCTGGCGCGTCTTCCCCAGGTATACGCGGTTTCCCCATGGCAGCCAGCACGGTTTCTAACTCCGGTGGTGAGAATATCCACACAACTTCAAGCGAATTGTCGGCATCTGCACAAAAACCATGTTTGGCGTAACGCCCTACAAATAACGCTTGGCCTCGTTTAAGGGGTATCTTTTCGGTTTCGGTAATGGCGTAACCACTGCCTTGGGTTACAAATAACAATTCTTCATTTCGAGTGTGGGCGTGTGGCGGAATGGCCGCCCCCGGCAATAACATCTGGGAACCTATTGCAAACGAGTTAGACGTATAGTTGTGCGGCGATATAATCATGTCCGCGTAACCGTGCGCCGGTAAGCTTTGCCAATATGACTTTCGATCCGCTTCGCGAATCACCAAAGATTGACCTTTGGTGGGTACAAGAGAACCAATTTCTTTTATTCCCGCGTAGTAGTCCGTGGTTGTATCAAAGCCTGGTTTAGCATCGAAGGTTGGCTGCTGCTCCCCGGTTTTCTTTTTACCGAATTTCCTGATTAGTTTCTCATAACCTCCCGGAATGCAAAACCACAATATGCGAAGTTCTTCGTTGCCGGTGTTAGAGATACTGTGTGTCGCCTGCCTTGCGGCAACCACGGTATCACCCTTGGTCAGCGCTTCCACTGTACCGTCTAGTGTTATCGTCGCCTGACCTTCATCAATATAAACAACAAAATCACCTCGGGCGAAGCAGCGTTCCGGCAAACCACCACCAACAGGTATAACATGTGTACCAACAGAATAGGCATTACAGGCAGAGTTTTCGGCACACAGTAGTATGGTGGCGTATCCCTGGGATGGCTTCGGCATCCAATAGGATTCAGACTCTGCCTCGTCTAGTACCAATGTCGGGCCTTCGTCGGCACGATTTTGTTGTGATCTTGGGCGAGGTAGTTTGGAAAGATTCCGCCCCATCCACTTGAACATATTTGCTGCGGTTTCTGGGGTAAAGGTATTTTCCAGTCGGCTGATCTTACCGTTTTCGTACACAGCAGTTTCGCTACCATGCATTACCAGATCAGGCAGTCCTTGGCAGGTATAGGTGAGCACGAAGGTGTTGGTTACCGCATCGCCAACTTCTTTGGTCGGGTCAACAATGACCGGCGAGCGAGTATCAAATCGATAGTCGAATTCATCAAGCACACGCACAAACTCCGCCATAATGGCATCACGGCCCACATACTTTGCGGCCATCGGTGCATCTGCGACAATTTCGTAAACGGCATCCTCATTAAAAAAAAGCTCCACTGGGCTCCACTCACCGGATTCGTAGGCCACTTCAAAGGCTTCTGAATAAGCTTCAAATTTTTCTAGATTACCCACTACTATTCCTTCCTAGTTAAGTTAGATACTTGACTTTACAAGGTAATATTTACTACGTAAAGTATTTGGGTACATTTTGAAAATAGTTGCGGGTGAGTATGGCCGCGATAAGGAGTTACCCCCGTGAGCAAAGCAAGAATAGATTTAATCCCCGAAGATCAATTGCCGCCCGAAACAGAGTTTGTAGTAAAAATGCTCGGCACCTTGCCCGTTTCTGTGCAAGCTTATGCGCACAGCCCCGAAATACTAAAAGCGTTCATGGGGCTCGAAGCAGCCATATTCTCAACCGTTGCGGTTGATACAGCGCTCAAAGCCAAAGTAGGTTATGTCGTATCAAAGGTAAATGGATGTGATTACTGTGCTTCGCATACCGGCGGCATGTTGCTTAAAGGTGGCCTTAGCGAATCTGATCTGCAGTGTACATTGAGACCAGAGTTGACCGGAGACGCAGCAGTGGATGCTGCACTTTCTTTTGCACGATTGGCGGCTAAGCAAAATGTCACGGATGAATCTATGGCCGAATTAAAGGCACACTACAACTCCGAGCAAATTATAGAGCTTGTTTGTGTTATCGGCTTCTTTAGTTGGACCAACCATGTTCATGATGCGCTGGGATTAGAGATTGAAGAACATTACGAAAAATTAGGCGCACATCGAATTAACAGTGCAGCTTCTTAGGCGAGACATCTGCGCGCATCCTTAATCATCGACGAATCTGTTCGAGGGGTTAAGCCACTCAAAGTCATACCTTGATCAATGGGTTTATAACGTCGCCAAGTGACCGACAACGCCTTAATAGTGGGTTAGAGTTCGTTTCTGGAGGATTAATAATGATAGGTTGGTTGCATTTATTATGGATTCAAATTTGATCGCGCACTATGGACTCAATGGCTCGAATTCGGCACGCCTAATCATCGACCCAGACATACTCGATGGAATCTGTGACTTGTACCGTTCAAAGCCCTGAACCGAAGTTTAGTTTTGGGGTGAGCTTAGCTCACTAGCTGTCCCATGCTGCACATTCTAAACTCGAAACAAACACCTCATCTTAACGATCAGTTGCTGAATTGGTTTCAACAG
>QIGT01000087.1 GCA_003230835.1 Gammaproteobacteria bacterium | reverse complement strand
CTGTCAGCGTCGTCTTGCCATGGTCTACGTGTCCAATCGTGCCCACATTCACATGTGGCTTCGTCCTCTCAAATTTCTCTTTGGCCATTTTTACCCTCGAACATGCCTCGACAGTTACGCTAACTTAGTAGAGTTACCCCTACCACCTTTTTACCAAGTCGCCCGATGTCGGTACAACTTGTCTCAACCAACTGTCGACATTCATCAACAGTTCTAATAATGGTGCTCACAATCGGATTTGAACCGATGACCTCTTCCTTACCAAGGAAGTGCTCTACCGACTGAGCTATGTGAGCATGTCGGTGGCGGTCCACAAGGCGGACCTTAGGACGCTTTTGGTTTCGCCAAAACCCCTCGGTACTTGCCACTTGCCATTTCCATATCCACTCAAGCCTTCATTTGGAGCGGGTAGCGGGAATCGAACCCGCATCATCAGCTTGGAAGGCTGAGGTTCTACCGTTGAACCATACCCGCCGCTATACATCGATCAACATATGGTGGTGGGGGAAGGATTTGAACCTTCGAAGGCTAAGCCGTCAGATTTACAGTCTGATCCCTTTGACCACTCGGGAACCCCACCAAATTTATCGATCTACTACCTTGCCTACCTCAACATTCCAATTTTAAGCGACGCCTATTCTCGACCGCAAATTCGAGTAATGGTGCCGCCACGAAGAATCGAACTCCGGACCTTCTCATTACAAGTGAGCTGCTCTACCAGCTGAGCTATGGCGGCTAAAATGGGAGCGGGATTTTATAGAAGATATCAGCCCTGTGCAATCATTGCGCAAGTAGAAATTGAAGAACTATAAGCCTGAGTGTCTGGAAAAACGTGCGCAGTCATATTGTAAATGGTCTGAGAACGGCTCATTTCCTCAATTACGACCTCATAACCCAGGTCTGATACCCGCTGCATATGCACCTGTGCGCGGTCTTCAGACGAAAACACCCCAACCGATACCACCGGGGTTTCGTCGGCTTGGGTCATCAGATAATTTTCTATTTTCAATGCTTCTAGTTCTTGCGCGGCGCGTTTTGCATTATCACGGGAATCAAGATGATCTACGTAAACCAGATACTCTGCTCTTCCGCGTACCTTGGTGCTGACTATTTCTGGAAAACCACCACTGCTTCGTAATTTTATCGCCAACTCGGTAAATGCCTCTGGGCTGGGCTGCGGACCCCAAACTCTACACTCTCGTGCCATCTCAGCTTGTTTTAGCACAGCTGGCTGAGCCGCCCGAGCTTCATCAACAGTCGCATAAGCGTCTACCAAGCGCAATTCAGGCTCAATGGCCGGGAGCGGCGCAACAATTTGCTGTGGCGCCTGTTCGCGACTAACAAGATAAACCCCCACTGCTAGATTGACAGCAAGCAGGCTTACTAATACATATCGACTATGAGGCAGAAACAACTGATTAAACTTATCGCGTAGATCGGTTCGCAAATGGAAATCCTGTCGTCAAATGGTGCATCGAAAACGCGGGCGCTAGTGTGTCATTGTGCCCAAATTGAGGCAAGTACTACATTTTTATGTAGTACTAGATTCTTTACCGATATTTAGTTCTTGTCCAGAATGCGCAGCAATCAGGGCTAGAACTAGCGAGGGCAGGACGCCCGAGACAAAATCCGTAGGGTTTTGGGAGGTTTTCCTTCTGCATAGGAGGAGAACCGTAGGAGTAAAAGTGCCTGGACGGCACTTTTGGGACAGACACTAGCTAAGTATCTGCACTAATCCGTGAGATAAAAGGAGATATTGGTGACGACTCGAACCTCTTTTTCGATACTGGCTGTATCTGTATAGCTTTCCCCTACGTCCCTAATCACAAAACCACCCTGGCGTGCACTGCGAATGCCACCTACCTGAACCCCCGCATTGGCCGCAAATTCATTCGCTGCCAGACGCGCATTTTTTGTTGCTTCGCGCAACATATCGGGTTTGATGCGGTTTAACTGCGTGAAATGATAGGCCGGTGGGTCGTTACCAATGTCTAAACCTTGGGCTATTAAGCGATTGAGCTTCGACCGAACGTTCGAAACAAGCATCACATTGCTTGTTTCAACATCGATGGAGCCAACTAGGAGATGCTTTTCCTCCACCAGAGTTTGATTCTCATCGCGAAACTCCTGTCGTATATAGTCGACGACGCCTGCTTTGACCTCACCAATATCGAGACCGTTTGCGTTCAGGAGCGTGATAATTGTGTTCTGAGCCGCCTCTGATTCCTGGTAAAGGGCAGCCAGCTCAGCCCGATTCTTGCCTGTCACCGTGTAGCGAATCTTCCAATAGACGATGTCTGCTTGCACCCGACGCTCGGCTAAACCTTTCACTTGCGCGGTGTTGATTGCAACAGTTGAGTTATACAGTGTTTGACTCACGAAATAGCCGCCAGACGCCATACCAGATGCAATCAGCAGGGCAAACAAAAGCACTTCTATGCGACCTATGTTATTCATTCGAAGACCTCGGATTATTCAATGGTGATGGGAAGTTAGCCTGCGCCGAGCCAACAGGTCGCAATGAAACTTCGCCACCATGAAACTGTTGCACACCGCTCAGGGTGTCAAGTATGAGTTCCCCATTCACACCCACACCCAGTACCGTGCCTTGCACACTTTGGTCGCCCATCGCTATGGTGCACGGCTTTTGGTGATACTTGTGAACCGCATTATAGGCATCAATGAAAGTTTCAAACCCCTCACTTTCAAATTGTCGTACAAATTTTTGCACGTTCGCGATGATGGCGATCACCAATTCAGTACGGCTCAGACTCACCCCGACACGACGTAAATCGGTAACGGGCTGTTCGATGTTACGGATTTCTTGGTCGGACAAATCTACATTCACACCCATGCCTATAACAATCTCTACAGCGGTGGCTTTTTGTACCAACTCAACCAGAATGCCACCGATTTTCTTATCGTCCACCAACAAGTCATTAGGCCATTTTAGAGCAAGCCCTTGCGCGCCCAGCTCTTCTAACACAGCCGCCACCGCAAGCCCTGCGACAAGGCTCAGACCGCCCATTTGAGCCAAGTGCTTATCTAACCGCAGCCCCAGGCTCATGGAAAGATTTCGCGCGTAGGGCGACAACCAGGCCCGTCCTCGTCGACCTCGACCTCCATACTGAAATTCTGCCAATGTGAGGGTATTGTGCAAGCTATGAGAGCCCGCCCGATTCAGCATACGAGTGTTGGTTGAATCAACAATGTGCAATACCTCAAGCTGCTGTAGCTTAAGTTGGTTTTCGATGACTTGCGCCTCAAGCCGATCTAAGTTTGTTGGCCAAATGAGCAAATGGCCCTCTTCTCTCAGCCCAATTTGTTGCGGGGTTATGGGCGCGTTGGCGGGCCACTTATTGAGTTCAATTGCACCCCGAGCATGACTCATTGACGACTTAATCAAGAACTCGATCTGCTCGATAGGGTGTGAAGGGGCGCTCATAGTTTGTCTACCGTGGCAGAAACGTCTGCTAAAAAGAAGCCTGCCAGCCAGATAAGGGATTGCGTTAGGTAAATGTCTCGGGCCATTTCCGTGACGTGTGGTACACGCTCAGGATCTGTACCTCTTTCCTCTTGATGCGATACGGCACGATGTATGGAAGATCGTGAATAACCAGCTCGTATGTGCCGCGCACACGCCCGACTCGACCGCTTTTCGGATGTTCTTCGAGTTGACGGACGGCAATCCGTATCCGTTGGGCAACCTCAAAAGCCGCCTGCGGATTCTCATTTGCAATATAGTCCTGAATTCTAGCCAGCGCGATCGCGGCTGGCTCGGTCCAACGCACACGCACAATCAGGCGTTTTCGTATTTGCTAAATATCTTGGCCATATCCACATCACTCGCAAAATGGCCCTCATCGGCCGCCTTGATACCCTCTTGGACACGCTTGCTCTGCCAGACATGCAAATCCAGAAGCTGGTCGATCGCCTGATTGACCAGGTAATTGCGTGACCTGTCCTGCTGTTTCGCGATCTTATCGAGTTGTTTGACTTTTTTGCTGTCCGCCCGGACGCTAAATGCCTCTGTGCCCATCTGCCTGCCATCCTTCCGGTCTTCGACGGTTCATTGTGATTACAAAGTAATCATACCACAGGTTCGGGGCATCGTATTGAATTGCAGAAGTGTTCGAAGGCCGCCTACTCGTCCCGCATCAATCGCGGGATGCGAGCCAACACGCGCATGACTTAGAACTACCTAACAGATAAATGACTAAGCCTGGTTTTGTTCCAGCACCCGCAAGATATTGCCACCCAGTACTGCTGCAATGTCAGCCTCTACGAGCCCTTTACTCATTAGGCCAGCGGTTAGTGCGATGAAATCAGAATACTGCGTGAGCACAGGGCGGTAATTGGCGTCCATATCGGTGCCTATGGCGACGTGTTTGGACCCCACCGCGTCGACCAGCTCAATCACGCGCTCTACGAAATCCGCCAGGCTAGTCGCACCAATACCTGCAGGCCAGGCGCCGATGATGCCGCCGTTTTGGGTAACACGTCGCGCGAGCGTCAACGAGACAAATCGAGGAGACTGAATTTTGCCCACGATATGGCTGTGAGACAACATCACCGGCTTAGTGGTCGTGTCTAGGATCCCATTTACTGTCGCTTCGCTGGCGTGGGACACATCGATTACTATGCCGAGTTGATTCATTTCGCGAATCGCTTGTTTACCCAACGCTGTCAGCCCATTGTGCACCGGTGCCGCCGTTTGAATGTCGCCAAAACCATTCACCCGGTAGTGCAAGGGTGTAATAGAACGAATGCCTTGGCGATATGCGAAATCGATCCGTTCAAGTTTGTCCTCGATAAAATCCCCGCCTTCGCTGACCAGCATAAACGACGGTGTTTGGTTGGCGTGAGCCTGACGAATATCATTAGCGGTAAACGCCTGCGTGACCGATGTTTCGCTAATGACGCTTTGTAAGCGGGTGAGTTGGCGTTGAAAGTCGCTGAATGCCTCACCTTCTTCGAAGTCGCGCACACTAATGATGCCTTCACCTGAAAATCCCAGGACCTTTATATCCGAAACGATGGCGGCGAAAGCAGAATCTACCCCGGAATTTGCCATCCCACTAATGCGTTGTGCCTCGAACCCACCGGGCTCAATTAATTTGGCCAACTCATTGTCTAACTGCATGCCAACCATAAAAGAACGGCCAGGATGAGCATGGACATCAACGCAGGGGTGTGAATGCAGGAACGCAAGGGCGCGCTTTAGATCGTCTGCAGCCACGACGGGCTGCGCAGATATCGGCTTGATGGCGTAACCAAATGCCCCGATACTGAACAAAGTCGCACCTG
>QIGT01000468.1 GCA_003230835.1 Gammaproteobacteria bacterium | reverse complement strand
GCATGTAGATGCATACACGGTCGCCTTTCTTTACGCCACGTGCCTTCAGACCATTGGCCAGTTGGCATACCGCATCTGACAGTTGTTGGTAAGTAATATGCGCGTCATCGTTCGGATCATCACCTTCCCAAATAATGGCGGTTTGGTTCCCTCGATCAGATAGGTGCCTGTCGATACAGTTGGTTGTGACATTGAGTTTGCCACCTTCGAACCAGCTCACATCACCGGCTTCAAAGTTTGCCCGAGAAACGGTGTGCCACTTAGCTTCCCATTGTAGAAACTTGTCGGCTTGCTCTGCCCAGAACGCGTCAGGGTCTTCTACCGAGCGGGCATACATGGCTTTGTATTGATCGTTATTGATGAATGCGCGATCTGCCATTGCTTGTGTGACAGGGTAAACCTGGCTCATATGTGTGCCTCTATTGTGCAAATCAGTTAATGATGTGAGTAGACCCAGCTAAGGTCTAGAGCAGTCTACAGATTACGCTTGGTGTCTTTCGCATACTGGATTAAACCGCGTGTCGAGGAGTCTTGGCAATCAAATGCTTCATGTTCAGCAAGTTGCTGATAAATTGAGACTGCCAAATCTTTACCGAGCTCCACACCCCATTGGTCAAAGGAGTTTATGTCCCAAATAGCACCTTGGCAAAAGACTTTGTGTTCATAGATTGCCAGCAAACCGCCTAATTGGCGTGGTGCTAACTCTTCAAGCAGGATGGTTGTGGTTGAGTGGTTGCCAGGTACGTGTCGATGTGGCTCGTCGTGCGGCGCGTCAAACCCTAGCGCCATGCTTTGGCTTTGCGCAAATGCGTTAGCCAGCAACCAATTGTGGTGCTCTGGCATACCCCGATCATCTTTGCCGACAACGATGAAATCGGCTGCATAAGAACGCGTACCTTGGTGCAGTAACTGATGATAAGCATGCTGCCCCTTGCTGCCAGTGCCCCCCCATAATACGCCCATGGTGTGGTTGTCTACAGCCTCCCCTGCGCGATTCACAGATTTACCGTTGCTTTCCATTTCAAGTTGCTGCAGATAGTCGGGTAACAGTGAAAGGCGCTCATCGTAAGCCAGTATCGCCAAACTGGTGCAGCCAAGAAAGTTATAAGTTATTGTTCCATGTGGCAAACAGGGCGCTCAGTAAGGGGACGTTTTGATCTGCCGGGGCGGA
Source organism: Gammaproteobacteria bacterium (assembly GCA_003230835.1). Classification (GTDB taxonomy): domain Bacteria; phylum Pseudomonadota; class Gammaproteobacteria; order Pseudomonadales; family Azotimanducaceae; genus UBA4421. The sequence continues at coordinate 5,252 of QIGT01000468.1, read as the reverse complement.
TGCAAAATGTTGATCTACTTCCGCCGCGCCGGCTAGGAAATGGCGATACGACTGTTCTCCCAGATGCAGGAGAATGGGTAGCCCTACCGCAGACCACAGCGAAAACCGCCCTCCTACCCAATCCCACAGTGGCAGGAGATTATTTTCAGGCAAACCGAATTTGGCGGCGGCTTCGATATTGGTAGTCACTGCGACGAAATGATGGGCAATACCTTGCAGGCAGGCAGTGCGTTCTAGAAACCATTTTCGTGCTGAGTCGGCATTAACTTGAGTCTCTAAAGTTGAGAAAGACTTGGATGCAATAATGAATAATGTGGTTTCAGGGGAAAGATCACATAACACATCGAGTAGATCGTTAGCGTCTATGTTTGCGACAAAGTGAATACGCAAATGGCTGTAACGGTGGTCTGCTAAAGCGTTCACCACAAACTCGGGTCCAAGATGAGAGCCACCTATACCGATGTGCACAATATCGGTTATAGGTTTGCCTGTGTAACCTCGCCATGTACCACTGTGTATCTGTTGCGCGAACGAGTACATGCGCTGTTGGACTTCGCTAACTTGGCTTTGAATGGTTGGGTCGGCGGGGTCGATGCCGTGGCGTAAAGCGCTATGTAGTACCGCTCGGTTTTCTGAAGCATTGATATGTTCGCCGCTGAACATTGCCGCAGCCTGGTTAAGCACTTGAGTTTCTGCGGCAAGCGCAAGCAGTGTTTTAACGATGTCGCCATCAACCCATTGCTTGGCAAAATCGAAATGCATGCCTGCGAGTTGAAATTGTAACTGTTTAGTACGATGGCTGTCTTCGAGTAGGCTGCGTAGTGATTTGTCTTGAAACTTGGTGTTGCCTTTCGAGATTGCCTGAAGAGGGATGGCGAGAGTAGCGAGTTTTTTCCAGGCTTTCGTATTTGTCGGTGTCAAAGTGTCAAACCTAGGCTATCTTCGATGGGTATACCATCCATTGTAGCGCTTCCCACTATGCGATATGAAGTGGTTAGGTTTGTTGCAGGTTGAAGATTGTCTTCGTCTAGCACAGCAAAAATGTCTACGCAGAACCCTGCTTCACGTAAGGCAAGCCGAGCTGTCTTTTCTAGATTCGAAAAAGTTCGAGCCCCGGTTCTAATGGCATGCGCTACATTACGCAAAGTTTCGAACAGAATGGGAGCGGTCTGGTTTTCACTGACGTTGAGTAAATTATCATGCGCAGAAACGGCTACACCATTTGCGTGTCGAACTGTTGGGATGCATTGCATCTGCGTGCGAATATCTAAGTCGCGCACAAGCTGGCGGACGTGGTGAAACTCAATATAATTTTTTTCTCCCCAAACCATTATGTCGGGCTGTATGGTATTGATGACCTTTAGATATAGTGTGAGTTCACTGTCACTTTGCTCAAAACAAGTTTGCGGCATTTGCAAGCTTGCCATTTGCTCAGAGCCTCTTGGGTAGAGTAGATCTTCTGGGGGAATGTAGAGGATGTCCGTACCGTGCTGTTCAACAAATCCTATGTCTTGAAATTCTGTTGCAGTGACAACATTGCTTTGCACTTTGTCGTTGCTGGGAACAATCACCACAACAACTAAATCGCTTACGGTTTTTGCTGCATTCATCACAGCCCCATGGCCGTCATGTAGGTTTCCGCGCGTAACAACCAAGCTAACACAGCACCTGGAGCCGCCTCGATAACGAAGGGTATTTAGCTCTGCTATGAGTTTTTTTGGTGAGTGTTCAATAAACATGAGATGGCGTGTTGCTTTTATCAGCGCATAGTACGCTGTGAAGCCAATTGAAGCTGTGCGCGGAATATCAGGCTATGCAGGGTTTCGATCAATAAGTGTGATGATCTGCACATTTCGTTCAAATTAGAGTTGGATTGGGGTTAAAAAATTGTCGGTTGCCATCCATATGAAAAAGTTGGTCGAGAAGGGCTTCAAAGTGATTTTGGTTGTGGGCGAAGTCGATTTCGGCGGCGTTTACAATCAGCAAAGGCGCGGCGTCATAATAGTGGAAAAATTCGGTGTAGGTGTCTGCGAGCGCCCGAAGGTAGTCCATTTCGATATGTTGTTCGAAGTCGATGCCTCGACCTTGAATGCGCTGTCGCAGTATGTCCGCAGGTGCCTGCAAATAAATAACAAGATCAGGAACAGGCGGCCTTAGCGCTAAGTGTTTGTGTATTTGTTCGTATAGCTCGTACTCTTCATCATCTAGCGTTAGTTTGGCGAACAAGCGGTCTTTTTCCATTAGGAAATCTGCCACTAGTGTAGGTCCGAGTAAGTCGTGTTGCGACAAGTCAGAAATTTGCCGAGCTCTATGGAGCAAGAAGAATAGCTGAGTTGGCAGTGCGTGTTGGTTTCCCTCCTCATAAAAACGGTCCAAAAAAGGATTCTCAGTGACCGGCTCGACCAGCAACGGATATCGAAAGGCCTCTGCGAGACGTTGCGCTAAGGTGGTCTTGCCAACTCCTATCGGTCCTTCTACGGCAATGTAGCGGGGTAGTGGCTTTAACTCAGCTGCCAAAGAAACTTTACGAGATATGGCAGCTGATGTGTTGATGGCGGGTCGGCTCATTTTAACTGAACAATGTTCTAGGGCTTTTGCGATCGCGCCGCTTGCCTCGAGGATTAGAATGCCCCTTTGGCAGTTCGTCGATCATCTTGTTTTGTATTGCTGTTTCGGCAAATTGTAGCGTGTGCCACCACTCGCCTCGCTGCTCGAGAATCTTGTCGGTTTTGCCCCGTAGGCACAAAAAGTCAAACGCTGCGCGAAAACGCTTGTGGTGCAGTACACGTTGTACGTGGCGGGGGTGTAAGTTAACCAGTCTGTCCTGTAGTTGCCAAACCTCGCGTGCAAAAATGCTGAAACGTCTTGGAATAGCAATATGCTGTTGTTGTACTGCTAGTGTGTCCATCGCAATGTCATAATTGAGTGCGGGTTTGTTTTCAGGGTTGTCCAAAGCTCTGCGTGCTTGGAAATCTTCCCACAACAACACCGCCACTAAGAAACCGGGAGTAACAGGTTGTTCGTTGGCAATGCGCTCATCGGTATTGCGCATAGCGTCAGCAACCAACTGGCTGTCAGGGTCGCAGCTCGGGAAAAGGCTGCGCGCCAACGGGGTCTCCTTTAGTAGATGCCAAACGGCTTCTCCATAGCCAGACAAAAACATTTTCAAAAACTCGTCAAATAGGCGTGCGCTGGGAATTTCTTCGAGACGATCAGCGGTGTCGTCCATGAAGTCTTCTAATACCGGGTCTAAGGTGAAGTTGAGCTTGGCGGCAAATCGCATGGCTCTGAGCATGCGCACCGGGTCTTCCGCTAATCGCTCTGCGGGTACGCCAATAAAACGTAGGCGTTTTGCTTGTAGATCTTCTATGCCACCAACAAAATCTAATACCGCCTCTGCACGGATATCGTAATACAACGCATTAATGGTGAAATCGCGGCGAAATGCGTCTTCTTCGATGGTGCCAAAAACACGGTCTTTTAGAATCAAGCCTTGTTCGTTGGTTTCTACTTGATCAATCATGCCTTGGCGAAACGTGGATACTTCAATAAGTTCTCGGCCGAAGCGCACATGAGCGATGGGAAAGCGCCGCCCTACAATGCGGGTACGTCGAAAAATGGATCGAACTTGTTCTGGTGTTGCGTTGGTTGTAACGTCAAAATCTTTGGGTTTGACCGAGCACAGTAAATCTCGTACGCAGCCACCCACCAAGTACGCCTCAAAGTCGTGGGCGTGAAGATCAGCAACGACCGACAGTGCATTGTCATCGAGGTCGCTCGATTTGATGTTGTGATCGGTAATGCGTTTGGGCATTTGGGGCACGGTATTTTTAATGACGCTTGTTTTTATGTTTATAGTACGGTGGCATCATGGCGTGGGCCGCGTTTTTTGGTCTTACGCCTAGGGATATTGAGCCGTTGTCGTCGTTCCCACAAGCTTTTACGGCTAATTCCAAGTTTTTCTGCGAGTTCTGTTTCAGTAAAATGATCTTGATTGTCTTCTACGAAGCGTACGAAGTAATCTTCTAAAGATGTTTCGCGTGGAATCTGCAATTCTGCACTGGTTTGAGTGCTGGGTGAAGGTTCGATGGCCAAATGAGACTGCGTGATTTCAGCGTCTGGGTCACACAATATGACTGCACGTTCGATGGCGTTTTCTAGTTCCCGTACATTGCCGGGCCAATTATAAGCCGACATCGCCTGCCGTGCAGTAGCGTTGAATTTTAAATTGCTTTTGTTGAGTCGGGTAGAGGTTTTCTGCAACAACCAATCAGCGATTTCTAGAATATCTTGCTGTCGGGTACTCAGTGGGGGAATGTGAAAGGTAACCACGTTTAATCGATAATAGAGGTCCGCTCGAAATTGTTCACTTTGGGTGAGCTGGTCGAGGTTGCGGTGCGTGGCGGCTATGAGTCGGACGTTAACAGGTACTGTGGTCGAGCTGCCGACCCGACGATTCTCACCTTGGAGCACGCGCAGTAGTCTGGCTTGAGCAGCCTGGGGCAGCTCGGCGATTTCATCTATGAAGAGTGTGCCCCCATCTGCTGCTTCAATGAGACCACGGTGTACGCCTTGACCTGCGTCAAACTGCTCCATGCCAAATAACTCAGCTTCGATGAGGTTATCTGGCACCGTGGCGCAGTTAATAGAGAACAATGGCGTACCAGAGCGTCTACTTGAAGCATGCAGTGCACGTGCGACCAACTCTTTACCGGTGCCAGTTTGACCGGTAATGAGTATGGTGGAGTCAGTCGGTGCAGCCTTTGTGATGCCTTGTTTCAAAGCCTTCATCAACTCCGATGAGCCAATCATCTGAAACTGATCCAATGAATCTTGCGGTGTTTTGTGGCTATTGACGGTGGCACGCTCGATAGCGGCTAGCAGGGCTTCGGGTTCAATCGGAAGCGACAAATAGTCGGCAGCACCACGACGTATGCAGGCAACAGCATTAGCGATTGTCGCTTGCTCTGCCATCACAATGAGCGGTACTGCATTGGCAATATCATGCAGTACCGAATCTATAACATCGTGTATCGCGATAACACACTGCACATGGGCAAGATTGGTGAGGTTTGTATCGGCTTGGACATGCGCGACAATCCCTAGCTGATGGAGAGCAGCAGCAGTTTGAGAACCGCGTTCGGGTTGCTCATCAATAAGCAGTATATCTGTCATAGGCTGCAATCTTATCAAAGGAACATGTGTACGTCAGGAACTTGCTAGAGGCTTGCAGCGGAGAATATAGGGAGCTT
>QIGT01000526.1 GCA_003230835.1 Gammaproteobacteria bacterium | reverse complement strand
GTTTAAGAGTCGTGGAAAAACTAACGTGAAAACAAATTTGCTGGTATTCCTGCGTCCAACAATTATTCACAACAAAGAAGAAGCGCGTACCACAACAGTAGCTAAATACAATTCTGTTTGGGAAATCGAAATCACCTCAACGGACAACGCACAAACGGAAGATCGAGTATTAGGTGAGCTCTTTGAAGGTAAACGGCCCGAATAACCAATCACCAAACGGTATCTTGTGAAAGGTCTCCTGTACCGACTACGTCGCTTTCTGGTCGGCTTGATTGCTCGCCCTAACCTAACAGGGCTGGAAAACCTCCCAGACGACAGCAAGCAAGTCGTCTACATACTGCACCATCGAGCACTCACGGATCTCATCGTCCTTGACATTGCCTGTGAGAACAATGACACCGTATCTCCTCTTGAATCGTTGAGTGTCGGCGACATCGACGAAAAGCATCGATTTTTTCCACTGCTGCGATCGGCGGCAGGTCGCATGACCATGCAAACGCATTCAGGCCGGTTAACCAGATTGCTACAAGGCAATCAAACAGCCTGGGAACACATCGTGTTGGTCCCCGTATCCGTTTTTTGGGGGCGCGCACTACCCGGCGAAACCAACCTATTCAAAACGCTGACTTCTGAACATTGGGCAGTTACCGGCCGCATCAAGCGATTGTTGAACCTATTCATCAATCGCAAGAACATCATGGTGCACTTGGGTCTGCCGGTTGCGCTGGATGAAGTCGCACAAGGCGTTGAACCCAGTATTGCCTATCGACGAACCGCACGCTTGTTACGTGTGCGACTGCGTCAGCAGAAAGAAACTACCCTCGGACCAGATTTTTCCCACCGGCGAACGTTGCTCAACCAAATTGTGCAAAGCCGTAACGTTAAAGAAAACATCGAGGCACTTATTGCAGAAGGTATGAAACCAAAACGTGCCAATAAACTCGCACTTAAATACGCTCGCACTATTGCGTCCGATATGTCTCACCCCACTATTCGTGTGCTGGCTCGATGTCTTCGTTGGTTCTGGACAAAGATATACGACGGTATCGACTTACAAGGGTTGGACAACCTGCAAGAACTCAGCACCACTCACACCATGGTTTATGTCCCATCGCACCGCAGTCATCTGGACTACTTGTTATTGAGTTATTTATTATATTCCAAAGGCTTCATGATCCCGCATACCGCGGCGGGGGATAATTTGAACATTCCCATTCTTGGTGGCATTTTACGTCGTGCTGGTGCATTTTTTATGCGTCGCAGTTTTCGCGACGACAATCTATACGCTTCGGTTTTCGACGAATACCTTTACCACGTATATCGACGCGGTCACTGCGTTGAATTTTTTCCGGAAGGCAGTAGAACACGCACCGGGCGCCTACTCCCCGCCAAGTTGGGTCTACTTAAAATGAGCGTGCAACATCAGCGCCGCGGACTACCCAAACCTCTGGCTTTCGTACCCGTATACATTGGATATGAAAAGCTAGTCGAAGCATCAAGCTATCTATCGGAACTTCGAGGCGGAAATAAGAAGAAAGAGTCACTGCTAGATCTAGCGCGTAACTTGAAATTGATACGCCAGAATTTTGGTCGGGTAGCGGTGAACATCGGCCACCCCATCAAACTAGATGAATGGTTGCAACAGCGTTCCAATCTCGACGACGAGTCGGATCTGCTCTCTGATTTGGGTAGAGACATTCTCAGTGGAATCAATGAACACGCCTATCTGAACGCCATCAATCTAACCGCGCTGGTCACTTTAGCGACCCCAAAACTCACCATTATAGAGCAACATTTACACAATCAAATAGAGTTATATCAATCGCTTACGACGAGTTTGCATAAAAATAATAGCATTCGCGTCAGTACCCTGTCAGCATCCGAGGTGGTCAAACACACCCAGCACCTTGGGTTAATCACACGAGAAGAAGAGTCATTTGGCACAGTACTGACTCACGACCCTTTTAGCGCTGTACTCATGACCTGGTATCGCAATAATGTGGTCCATACGCTGGCTTTGCCTTCACTGATCGCCTGTTTACTGGTGGGGCGTCGCCGCAGCCTCTCCATCGAGCGACTAGAAGAAATGGTGAAAATAGTTTACCCGCATCTGGCTGAAGAATTGTCTTGTGCCAATTTGTCGGTGGCGTTTGATCGCTGTGTTGAGGTCATGGTGTCACGAGGCCTCATTGTCAAAAAAGACGCCTTACTGTCGCCGCCAGCACCGGGGCATCCGGCGCAACTCCAGCTGACCTTGTTGGCAAACCTGGTCACACAAAACTTAGAACGCATGTTTATAGTGATTCACCAACTGGCTCAGGGCCCCATAGATCGGGAAGAACTGCGCACTAACAGCCAGCTCATAGCAAAAAAAATGTCACGCATCTATGGTATTAACGCCCCGGAATTTTCGGACCAACGGTTATTCGATCATTTCATCGAACGTCTCATTCGCACTAAAACAATCGAGCGCACAGCAGAAAACAAACTAGTTCACAGTGACATAGTGGCGCAAATTTTACGTGCTTCTGAATATGTTATTGATCCACATATTCGCTTTGGGGTGTTATCTGAAGTGCGGCAACAACTCGGCCAGACCTAGACCTGTCGTAAGAATTACAGGTTAAAGCATATATACATCAAAGCGAATCGAGCGCCCCAAAATTTGATGACTAGGGTGACCGATGATCTCATCCTTCGCTCTTCGTTTGAGCACCACCCTTTGCCGTGCGCGGCTTTTAGACATCTGCAGACATTCTTCTATATCAAGATCATTCGCGCCTACCAAGTTCTGTAGCAGTTGCATACCTCGATTGGGTAGCGCCCTTTTATGACGTTGTGGAAACATCGGATCCAGATAAATCACATCCCAGCGCTGCTCATTTGTGCTAAGAAAGGACATTGTTTCGCGGCAATGTGTCGCTACACCTAAACCACATCGTTCAACAAACTCCGATAACAATAGCCACACAATACGCTCGCGTTCGAAAATGGTCACCTCGCAACCGAGTAGAGACAGGGACAGTCCGTCGAAGCCAAAGCCACCAAAAGCGTCTAATACGGAAGGTGCACTGGCAACACCACAAGCCTTACCTAAACCGGAAAGTGGTTGAGCCCTACCGCCACCGCTTGGGTTCCTTTTAACCAGTGAACTTTCATCAACTCGAAACGGATGACTGTTTCCTGTGACTAACAGGCTAAGGCCAGCATGGTCGTACCACAAAGTAGGTTGTTCTATTTTAGGCGGTTGATCTGCGATAAAAAACTGACACCACGGGGCCAAAGGCTCTAACTGCACTGCGCGGATAGCAGGCTTATGATAAAGAGGAATCACTAAACATATTCATCAATCTGAGGTTTGCGAACACTGTCCGCCTCGGTAAAGTTAGCTTGGTTGTCATAGGCGAACAATGCCTCGAACTCTACAGCTCTCGACATTCTTACTGGACGTGTTTGAAAACCTCGGTCGGAATTGGTCTCATGGACATTGTTTTGACGGCGCGCGACTGTGCCAGCCAGAGGTTCGGGTATGCTGGGAAGTGTTGGATATGAGCCAGAAATTTTCATTACTTATCCGCAGTATAGCTAAACTGCTTGTTTTCGCTTGCCACTCAACTTGACCCACGGTGAATCTCCTTGCACATATACCGGCAGGGCTAATTCTGCATCCACACTGCTTCCCTGGGCATGGTATGCACGAGTACGGGCGACCATGACCTTCGCGCTCGGCGGTAGCGTGATATGCGTCAACCCACATTCTGGCAGCCAGGGCGGCATCTCTCCCACAATACCTGCCACAACACCTCCTACAACATCTGGGGCTTGGCTTTCCCCAGCATCCAATACACTGCGCAGCCACTCTGGGGGGCTTTGGCACAGCATTTCAGCTTGTGTACACCGATTATGTCCAGGTGCTGTTTCATTTTTCTTTTCATTTTCGTACAGAGCGAGGTAATAACTTGTACCTCGGCTGCGAATACAGCTGACCCACGTGGTAAGCCCAGTTTCAGCCTGAGCCGTATCCGCTAACACTTGAGAACTAGGAATTGGCACCACTGGACAACCAGCGGCGAGGGCAATGGCCTGACTGACAGAGGCTGCGATGCGAACACCGGTAAAGGAGCCTGGACCACAACCAAAACCTATCAACTCAACGTCTGCCGCTCGAATATTTGCCCTGCCACACAAGGCGTCCAACATCGCTAATAAATGTTCATTGTGGCTTCTCTCAAGTAAGCGGTTATCATCAAATAACTCATCCCCTACTGCCAAAGCAACGCTACAATGTGCACTGGATGTTTCAATACATAAGGTGATATTCATTGCCAAAGCATAGCCAACCATTGGATCTAGAGGAAGCGCTTCAACTGCTAATAGAGCAAATACCTAGGGTGGTTGAGACCGAGACATTAGACCTGGCTGCTGCCTTGGGTCGAGTGCTCGCGCAAACCATCTATGCGCCCCTCAACCTTCCACCCTTCGCCGCATCCGCGATGGATGGATACGCACTGCGGCGAGCAGATTTCGATAGCCATCCAACAGAAAAATTCGAAATCGTGGGCCATAGCCTTGCTGGGCACCCATTCGAAGGACACATCGGAGCGTTCCAATGCGCGCGAATCTTCACCGGGGCACTGGTTCCACCAGGCGCTGATCAAGTACTGTTGCAAGAACAAGCAAACGAAACAAAGACCTCCACCGGTACAGTTGTACGCTTCGACCCACATGCTCCCAGCGAGACTTTCATCCGCCCCATCGGCCACGACATCGAAGTGGGTCAAGTACTAGCACAAGCGTCAGATCGTATTCACAGTTTCCTCATTGGCAGCCTAGCAGCCGCAGGTATCGACAAACTTGTCGTTTATCGTCTGCCTAAGATTGGGGTGTTTTCTACCGGAGATGAACTTGTCGATCCTGGTACGGCGGTGGACAAACTTATTCCTGGACAGATATACGACTCTAACCGCATGTCTGTGTTGAGCCTATTGTCAACCTTACCCTTACACTGCATAGATCTTGGCAGACTCCCAGATTCAGCGCTTCAAACAGAGTCTGCGATGAAATCTGCGAGCGAAACGTGCGATGTTCTCATCACCAGTGGCGGTGTTTCTGTGGGTGATGCTGACTTTGTGACAGACATAATCAGACGCAACGGAGAACTTAAATTCTGGAAACTGAACTTGAAACCCGGCAAGCCGCTAGCGTTCGGAAAGATTGGCAGGTGCCACATATTCGGTTTACCAGGCAACCCTGTGTCTACAGTCATCACCTTGCTGCTGGTGGTAAAGCCAACCCTATGGCATATCGCTGGCGCACAG
>QIGT01000470.1 GCA_003230835.1 Gammaproteobacteria bacterium | reverse complement strand
ATGGGCCGGTGTCTTTATCCAATGGGATTGCCAAACAATCTGTTCGAGAGAGAAGGTAGGAATATCTAACTGGCGCGAAAGCACTCTGGCCAGGGTGGTTTTTCCCGAACCTGCATTGCCGGTGGTGTGGATTCGCAAAACTTATCTCTGCCTCCGATTTCCGATAATTAACCAAGCGCTATGTTTAAAGTAAGCTGCAACAGCCCCAGCTGAATCTCTGGGTTAAAATGAGGTCTCATTAAAGAACTACAGCACTGAAATAGAGGATCAAATGCCCCCTGAGGTGAATAAAATCGATGGTGGTTGGACCTTTGCCACCTATGTATGTGCATTGTTTAATTACCTACTGGAGTAATCCATTAATCGCCTAACAATTTCAGTTGTTCAAGCCTATCCTCAATGTCTTCTACAGTTATAAATACGTAGGACTTACTTACTTTTCTCTTGGTGAAAAGCCCTAATTCTGCAAGCCGAAGGAGATCTGAACGTGAGGTTGGGTATGAAATGTTGTGGGAAATTCTATGACTTTCGAAGGTGTATGTGCCGTCAGGGTTGCGTAAAGCGTGGGACAGCAATGCAAGTTGTCTATGATTCATTGTTCTAGCAAGTAGTGTTGAGCCGAGGACTTTCTCGACCTTTTTGATCTCGTTCGCCTTACGACCTAAGTAGCTTTGAAGACTCTCAATCGCCCTAATAATGACACGCAGATTAAAGTCAATGAAGTAGGTTGTATCGTTTGAATCATTTTCTGTATAGAGATATGAGCGGGCATACTTAGATGGGGCCGCTCGAAGAATTGTTGAGATAGATACATATTCCATCATCCAGTATCCGTGTTTGGCCATGGACCAATAAAAAAGGGCGCGAGCTGTTCTACCATTACCATCGACAAATGGGTGGTCGTATCCGATCATGAAGTGTAAAACGATTGAGCGGACGACTGGGTGTAGGAACTGTCCGTCGTTCTCTGTTGCGTTGGCGAAGTTGCAAATTGCGACTATGCGAGCGTCTAGTTCACTAGCCTCGGGAGGTTCGTGTAGTAACGTGTTGTCTCGGTCATCGTAGACAGCTACTAGCTCGTTCGTATTTCTAAATCTTCCTACCGCGCTTGAGTCCTCGAGAGTATCTTCAGTGACGATTCTATGGAGTTCTAGAATGAGATCTGGCGAAAGTGGCTCACTAGCAATTTCGCGAATGAAACTCATTGCGTGATAATTGTTGAATATCATCGTTTCGCTAATATTTCTTGGGCGTCTACTCTCGCGTAGCATAGCCTTCGCTACTTTATGTGTAGTTGATGCGCCTTCGAGTTGGCTGGAGGTAATAGCTTCCTCAATTAGTGAGTTGACTAAGTACCTATCGCGGGTGGATGGATTGGTTACTTCTTCCGCAATTTGAACTCGTCCGCTTGCTTGTTGGTCGACTAGATGTAATTTTTCCTGCAGAGGGTCTGGTAACCAGTAGACAAATTTCTGCCCGGATTTTGCCTCTAGCGGCAGATTACGATATGCGCCAGATCTACGAAATTTTGTGATGTACCACCAATCCAAATGGCTCTCTACCTGTTCTGGTAGAGGTTTGAATGTCAGTTTATCCCAATGGAGATACTCAGGTTCTCGCTCATTTCTCCTTACGCCAATCCCACAAAACCGTATGTAGAGCTGCCATATCAGAGCAATTGAAAAAGGGCACCTTTCGGCACTCCTTCGCCAATGAATGGCAGATGACCTGCGTGGCGAGTGCAGTGGTTTTGCTGCGCTGCTAAATAACTACTTTCTTTTCAGCTGTATTTGGATCACCTGTGTTGGGTGTGCCATGCGGCTCGATAAGTAGTACTTCGGCTTCATTTTCTGCGACTGGGCAATGCTCCACCCCTTTTGGCACAACAAACATCTCGCCCTCTTTCAGGTGAATATCCTGATCACGAAGCTTAATTGTGATTTCCCCCTTGAGAACAAGGAAGAAGTCGTCGGTATCAGCGTGCGAGTGCCAGTTGAACTCTCCCTTCACTTTGACAACCATCACGTCATGCCCGTTAAAACTTGAGACTATCTTTGGTGCCCAGTGTTCGGAGAACGTGGCTAGCTTGCCCTTGAGATTTACAGCAGTCAAAGTGCATTCCATATTTCGCGTAGGGTGCAATTCTAACATCCAATTTTGGCAATTAGCTTGGGGTAGTTAGGGTCACCTTGACCTACACCCTGCACACAGCTTTTAAAATGGTAATGCTAATAACCGTGGGTAAAAAGGAATGCTACAGGGTATGCGAGTCATTGATATTGCGCGCAAGGCAGGTGTTTCATCTGAAACGGTACGATATTACGCCCGATTAGGGCTGCTTAACCCTACTCGTGATGCGCACTCGACTTACAAAATGTTCGACAACAATGACTACGCCCGACTTCTGTTTATACGCGATGCTCGTGCGCTGGGCATGTCCATCGCAGATGTGGAAACCATCATCAATGCTTCACGCCACAGCCGGGTAACACATCCGCAAGTGATGGCATTGTTGCAACATCGGCTCGATGCGGTAGAACGAGAAATCAAGGCGCTGAAACCTGTTGAACAAAGGCTAATGCATATCCTGAGAACATGGCAACAGCTACCTCACGGAGCGCCTTCCGGACGCACCATTACAACCATGATCAATGTCTGGCCAGAGAAATCAAAGTAGTAAAGTCAACCGCCCAGTATCACGATCGATTTCAGTTACGCTGCGTTTCGAGTTGAATCCGCGCAATCACAGAGATCAAAATCGCACCTCGTCTCGCCTGTCCTAACATTCGAGGTGGTATGAATCATATCGAGCCTCTCGATCAACGGACATAACTCACCATCGTCTGGCGCTTCGTCTTGCATCTGCTGCCAGGTTTCCATAGCGTGACTGATACGGACCTCGGTAGCACGCAGTGCAGCAAGTTTTTCTTGGATCCCCACCAAACGTTTCTTAACCAACTTTCTTACTTGGTGATATGGGGTTTCTCCGTGATCAACTGTTTTAAGAATCACCTTGATATCACCAATGGTGAGGCCTAAGGCCTGCGCTTGGCGAATGAACACAACACGCCGTAAGTCGGCGCTAGAAAAACAACGGTAACCATTTTCCGGCTCTCTGCCAGGGCTGAGCAGACCAATGCGCGAGTAGTATCGAACAGTAGCAGGTGTGACCTGCGCTTTGTGGGCTATCTCGGCGACGTGCAACGAGCCAATGGGTTTAGGGTTTGTGTAGTTATGATTGTTAAGCATGACTAGTCTCCAACAATTTGCGGTATGTAGAACAAAACAGGTGCATATCTCACCCTCGCCATGGAGCGTGGTGATTACAAATTAGGAGCGAGCTAAAGTCTCAGGCGTTGTGTAGCTAGATAGACAGGTGGTGAAGACTCATGTATCGGAGGCTTCTGGGAATCGATCAATACCCCCTGTGCTTGGGCTTGCGGGTCAATTGACTGACCTATCCTCAGGGCGATTATAGGATGTACCTTGGTCAACTCTGAAGGTTTAGCTTCTATCAGAGCACCCAAATCGCAACAACAATCTGCTTCGGCCATGGGTTGTAACGACGCTGTTTCGTTGGGGCATTTAGCATGAACACCAACACTTGGGGATTGTATATTCGCCGGCTTATCTGGGCTGGACGCCATCGCGCAGGGTGCCATGAGCACACCCAACCAAGCCAATAACGCCACACTCAACGTGGAAGCTGAACTGCGTTTACGTCGGATGGTGGTTAGTATATTCACGATCTACCCCTCCGTTGTACTTGTTGCACTATTTGTTATGACGGCTAACAACCCAAAGACACAGTAGAATTCATATTGTTCCAGTGAGTGGGACACGTGAATATGCGTATTTGTACCTAGAGGCTCCCTAGCTGCCAGGTACAAGCCCTAACTAGAAGTAGTCGTGCTGTGCTGAAGATGATTGCTATTCGGATAATCGCAAAGACCAGCAGGTACGCTTCAAACCTTGACCTGCATCCAACATACAGGTTTTAGGTTGGTATCCACCTGGGACATGCGACGCTACCCACACCACTAACTGACGCGCGCGCAAGCCGTTTCAAAGGAGAACCTCAATGCATCGATACCTCACATCACACAGGTGGAGCAGGCTAGGTATGCTCACGATTACGCTACTATTGGGAATAGTTGGCTTCGCGCAAGCGCTTGAGACGGACAATTTACTGTCCCAAGCGGATGCTAAGACATCAGCAGCACATCAATGGTCGAAAACGTTCTATCTTGACAGGGCGGCGGATGCACGCCAGAACGCAGCGCAGCACCGAGAACTGTACGGCAAATACATCGCGCGTGGCCTGACCGTAGTCGCTAGACACTGTAAAGCCATTGCGCAGCGGTATGCGGAAATTGCCGAATCTTATGATGCCATAGCAAAGGGTCATGAAGATTTAATAAAAGACGGGCCTTCATCCGTTGGCGATTTGCACAATGGCCCCGTGCCCAATGACGAGCCATCACCATGAGCGCGCGCATAACAGCATGGCAGATGAGCTGCGTTGCAGGTGTAGTGGTTTTGCTAGCCGGCTGTATATCCAGTTTGCATATACGCCAAGTGACCATCACCGACGCAGCAGATGTCCGCTCGTTCTCAACCTATCGCTGGCAATATGGATTGTTAGAAGAAGCCACCTCGGAAGAACGCGTCGATATTCAATACACAACGGTCATTCAACAGACCATGGATCACTCTATGCAATCCCTCGGCTACACCCGCGCAGATGACGACGAGTCAGCGCTCATTCTCGCGTTTCAATTGACCATAGACGATGTTGTTGAAGGCCATCGTGGTATCCAAGCCTCAACGCCCGTTGATGAAAAAATCGAGTACGGTTTGCAATGGCGCCTACCCAAGGGGGCGAGTCCGGTAAAATTGGGGCTTTTATCACCGCCAGATGAAGTGATATATTTTTCAGAAGGGACCTTACATGTGGGGGCATTTGCGCCGGATAAGTCTCCACTTTGGCACGTCATGGGCCATGAGATATTCGACTCATCACACCCGCCTCAGGAGCATCAGGTAGTGTTGCGAGAAACGGTCAGGAAAATCATGCAGAAGTTTCCTGCGCGCCAAACAATTCTGAGCGTAGCTTCTGATGATCAAGACAACTAGTCTGACACCGGGAAACAACACAATACGAAAAATTTTGCACGCAGTCTTAGCCACCGTTTGAACCGAATCCAGGTGGCCACTGGCGGTGTTGGGGTAAGTTGTCGCTGATCACATACCACGAAACGAGATCTTTGGTGTACATGTGCCCCAATATGGTTAGCGCTGGGTTCCCGTTGATGGTGCCAGCTGGAAACGC
>QIGT01000024.1 GCA_003230835.1 Gammaproteobacteria bacterium | reverse complement strand
TAACCGCAAGACATGCGAAGCCAACTGGCGCAAGGCGAATGGGTTGTGATCCGCTCTCAAACCGATGACCGTGACCTGTCACTTACAATGGCAGTTTCTCTAAGCGAAACGCCAATCCTGTCACTTGTTGACCGTTTTCTGTCACTTCTAAAACCAAGAGTGACAGGGCTGTGCGTCAATGACCGTGCGGGATACAGAGATTTACCTGTCACTCTGTCACTATGTGACTATAAAAGTTTATATATAGGATTTTACTACCTAGTAATTCTAGCGTCATTTTACACGCTAGTCGCTCAGCGATGCAAAAGGGGCCAAATACGGCTCTCAGAAGTTTTTGCTATTATAAGTGACAGGTGTCAGGTCGCCAGCCTTTTTCCCAGTTTTGTGCGTAGTTCACCCCTGTCACTCTTAAATCGCATAAGTGACAGGGTGACAGGAAAAGCTAGTCGTTTCGACAAGACACTAGCTAGTCGTTTTAATTCAAACCTCATCGATAGCTCTCGCACGACTAGCAAACCTAGCTGCGTATCGTCTTTGTTCTCCCCCACTACCAATCTAAGGCAGGCACTGGTTCAATGACAATCAAGCCCATCAAAAACCCGACATGGAACTCGCCCGTTCTCAACCCCACCGATCAGCGTGTCCAACTCCTGCTGCAAACACCATGCGATCAAGTCATGGAAGATATAGAGCGCCTATCGAAGACAATCACCGGGCGCACAGCCCGCCGTATTTTCGAGCAGGCAGTCCCAATGTACCTGTCAACGGGTCGCACATTGTCAATGCTCGACGAACGCTTTGCTTTGGGCCAGCCGCTAGACCGCTTCCGCGAAATGGCGGAGACAAACCCCTCGTTCCGTGCAATCGTTTTGAACGCGCTGCGCGTCGGGCTATCGACTGCCAAGCTGCGGCGCACCGATGCTGTGTCAGCAGGCAATTCAGAAATCTCCCGTGGTCTGGCAGTAATCATCGACATGGTGCAATCCGAGATCACAGACCTTCTCAAGAACGAAGCCGACTACCAAGCGCGGTTGCAAGTCGACGTGGCGCGTTCCCGGAAGGGACAGTCTACTAGCTGGGCTGATGCACCTCCCGCCAAGTCACCGGCTATGCAGAACATCGAACGCGCCATGCGCGATGACGTCAACGATGCTTCCCTATTGGAGCCTCCAAACCCTGTTCCCTTGCCACCACGTCCTACCGTACCATCTCGGCAACCAGTGATCAAAACTATACCGCTTAGCGAACAAGTGCCTGAATATGCACAAGCAGAAGCGCAGCAAACAAGCCAGCCTTCAAGACCGGAACCATCGCAGTCGTTACCTGATACGCCAGACAAATTGACACGCGGACACGCGGAGTCACCCACTCAATCAATTAAGGAGAAACCAACCGGGCCAGAGCGCCAAAACCCACATGCCCGATTGCGGCTGTAAACCACACTACCAACCGAGACGGCGACAGGAGGAAAACGGGCCGGATCACAACACCAATGAAAGTGAATGCAATGTTTAATGAACACCCAGAACACCTAGACCCAACGTACCGCTACGTGACGCGGCTAAACCTAACGTCAGCAATTCATCAGAGCGGATGCAAAACCGAGTACCGAGTGCTAAGCGACGGCTCAAATGCGCTTTGCCTAATCCTCCCAATCAACGAACGCATACCCCAGATATCGGGGTTGGTTGCGCCGATAAGTAACATCCCGGCGGAAGTTCATGCTTACTTAGAGGCGTGTATGCTGCGAACAATCCTTGACAACAGCGATGTCCGCCGAGCTATCTCCCATGCTTATCTTGATACCCTGGATGCGATAGCATTAAACACGACAGTCCAAGCATTGGACCACGCCCGACGCCCATCATCAACTGCTCCGGTGGCAGTGTCACCAAGTGATCATTTGGGTTCGTGCCATTGACTAATTTCGATTAGCGCCTCTATCGAGAAAACAAATGAGTTCACAGACTTGGGGGGTATGAGGATGATATTGGAAATTTTGTTGGCAGCGACAGCGCCAGCATATGCGAAACGAGACGAGCCACCCACAATTCCCAAGCAGACATGGGGATTGTGGGGTGCGTCTGCATCTGATTGTAGAGATGAGTATTCGCCAAACCGCGTCAAGATTGGCGTAAACTGGATTGGTTTTTATGAATCATCGGGTAGGCTCATTCACACAACGCCAGCGGGACGATATCCCGGCGAGTCATTGAGCGCACGTATTGTCATGGGCGGCGAAGGGTCAATTTGGGATTTAGATTTGGTAATCGCCTATGATCCTGCCAATCGGAACAAGTTGACCATTACTGTAGGTAAAGATGGTGAAGACGAAAACTATGTGCGCTGCAATTAGCCAATGATATATTTGATTGCCCTTCTAGCAACGCCGATCGTCCCAGCCGGTGACGTGTTCAACTGCACCCCAATCAGGGTATGGGATGGTGACGGTCCCATATGGTGCAAGGAAGGGCCGCGTGTAAGGCTCTCAGGCATCGCCGCAAGGGAGATGGACGGCTCATGTCGTAAAGGCCACCCCTGCCCTAAAGCAAGTGCTATAGCAGCGCGCAACGCGCTCGTTCGACTTGTCGGAAAGTCGAGAGGCAAGTCAAGCCAAGGTCATGTTCTGGTCTCAGGTCCGACTTTAAGATGCGTATCGGTTGGTGGCGCTGGAGGTAATCGAACGGCTGCATGGTGTAGATCGCCGACAAAAGGTGACTTGTCCTGCGCGATGGTTAAAGGTGGCTATGCGCTCAAATGGAGCAAATATTGGAAGCGGCATCGTTGTTAAGAGGGTGTGATATTTTGGATGCCCCTTATTGCGCTGATGTTGGTCAAGCTGACATTTTCAGTCAGTCATCGTTCCAACGATCCAATGCAATTATAGGTAAACCCTTGTTTGCTGACACCAGAAAAATGCACCAGCATAGACAAGTAGTATGGTCCACCCGCTCGCTGCCAAGAAAGTCAATCTCGCGCAGTTCACACAATTCGATAGCAGGCACTCATTTCTTCAAATCCTCCGAGTACAATACAAGGCCCAAGATTGCGCCCCCTCCAATTGCAAACAATGTTAAGATCCGAAACCATAATGAGGTTTCTGCTGGGAAGTTTAGCAGCGACGTTGTGAAGGTTACAAATATACCAATTGCGATAACTGAGGTCGCCATAACGATACCCGTTATAAACTTACCTTTGGGTGCAACGTACATAGATATCACAACCCAAACCGCGCCGAATATACCGTCAGCAATCAGATTACCTGGATAGTATAACCAATTGTCGGGCGTTAGAAATCCAAAGTTTACGAGTGACCAAATCCCTCTAAATAGGAGAGCACCGATCACAGTTGCAGGCACTAACGCTATCCAGCGCAAAATAACTTTGCCGGTCTGATTGTTCATTTTGTAATCTTTCGCTTGGAGAACATCGCTAGGCTAATCATCGTTGGCCTCCGCGCAGTGCATCGCGTGAGCCAATGCTGCAAATCTTTTTACCGCGCTCGATGATAGCGTTAAACCCGTCGTTTTTTAATCGCGCAGCCCGCTCCCGCACTGGATCTGATGGATAGGTAGGTCGGAAAGCAGGGACTAAGCCTCTCTGCTGTGCCGTTTTGTATCCAAGGGCGTAATCAAGGCCGTCGATATTGACTGTCATGTAAGGGCCAGTATCGGTTTGTTCACAATCGACAATAACGGTTTTTGCTTTGAATGGCCAAGCGCCTTCGACGTATTCATCAGAGCTGATTTTAACACCCGATGAACAGGCCGCGGTGGCCGCAAGGACCACTACTATGAATTTGCGTTTCATATTTGTTTCCTTTGAAGCGTTTTAACTGAGCGCCGCCGGTTAAGCCCAAGCAATGGTTGCGGAGTTACAAATGTTTACAGGTATACTGACGGCGCATTTATTTGTCATCGACTGGGCTGTAGCGACGCAATTCGATAGAGGCGTTGTCCCTGCGATATCTGAGGGGCCATAGTAAGCCGTTGAAGTCGCGGTGTGACAATTCAAAATCAACGTCAGCGTAAGCCGTGCGTTGGTCAGGTCGCATGATCGTTGCCCGCGCCCTGCATGATTTCCCGTCTACGTCAGAAATTGATACCTTGGCAAAATTCAAGCTGACGTAATCGGGAACACCACCTTCCTTCTCGTATAGGTAACGCTCGACCATTTCGACACCAACGCCATACTTAAGTTCATCGATTCCGCAAGATGGGAGGCTAGGAGAAAACAGCCAGCCGAAAAGCATATATGATACAATCGCACCGAGTCCGATTTTTGAGATAATGTTGCTGCGTTTTTCTTCACGCGCCTTCTGCTCTTCCCTGACCCTCTTCTTCTCATCAAAACCCTGCTGACGTTCTGCGTCCTCGGCATCGCGTTCTTGTTGGATAAGGTTTTTGCGACGTTCGATGTTGTCCTCGACGCGTTTTACTTCGGCATCCCATTCTGGCGTCCCGAGTTTCAGACCCAAAATTTTTGCCATGAGTTCGCCTGTGCTATCGTTTGGGTCTTTTCCTGCCATTGTTGATCCATCCCTTGTCTTTGTTTAGAACGCATCTGTTCAACATGTCAAAGCCGCAGGCGGTGAAGCGATCAAACGGAAACACCTACTATCCCAATTGCACGGCTGCTAGAGCGGCGGGAGCTGCTCCGGTCAGGAGGGGTCAGCCGGGATATGGCACTCATCTTGATCGGGACAACGATGGAATAGGGTGCGAGTAAAGCAGGAGCAAAAAATTTTCTGCGCCTTACTATCTTGTGGCAGTGGGTGGGCCTTGGGTCCGGTGGCTGGCAAACCGTGATTGCCTGTAAAAAAAAAAATTACTTACCCCACATCCGCGTGGTTTACTGGGATTGAGATAGAGATGCCTATATAAAAAGATGTTTGGTCCGGTGTACCCCCTCCCAAACAGTCGTGCTGGTGAGGGCGAGGCGAAGCCGACGCAATCAGTAGGCCAGCGCAATCAAGCAGATGACTCGCGTGTCATCACCCGGATCAAAACGAAGTGGTGGGTAGTGTGGTGGGTTGTGTTAATATAACTTGGATAATAGACGCTATAACACCACTCGTAGTTTATTTATGGCTCCGTCCCGGGGAGCCATTTTTTCATCCACATTTCAGATCGAATGCTATCGTTAGGACGCGAGCATTTTTGTACTTCATCCAAATTGCCTCCACAATATGCGCAGCGCGACGTATAGGATCAGCAATGCCGTTAATCGGCGGATCCAATGTTCTGGCAATGCCTTGCTCGCCAAAAAGCCGCCGATTTGACCGCCGAGCAATACACCGAGAAAAAGCGGCCAGTAGGGTGTGAGCGTTGAGACA
>QIGT01000524.1 GCA_003230835.1 Gammaproteobacteria bacterium | reverse complement strand
AGCGACTAATCTTTCAGCTGCCATGTCTTGATGCTAGTAAGTTACTTAAAGTTTCAGAACCTGCGGTAGGCACGGTGTTAATACCCGCCTCCCGAATGTTAAGCAACTGTGCTGACACGGCAATAGCAATCTCGTAGGGTTTCTTACCGCGAATATCCTCAACTCCGATAGGACATGTCAAGCGCGATACTTCGCCCGTTGATAGTCCCAAAGCTCGAAAGCGTTTATCGAAACGGCGCCGTTTTGATAGAGAACCAATTAGGCCGCAATAGGCGATATCGGTACGGCGTAAAAGGTGAATACATAGTTCGAGATCTAGAGCGTGATCATGGGTCATGATCAGGTAATAACCATTTGCAGGCAAGTAAGGAATCAGGCTCGACGGATCTTTCGCGTGAATAGCCTGTACATTGCAAGGCTCGGGAAATGGGAAGCCAGACTCGATAATTTCGTGTCGAGAATCGACTAAACGGATGTTGGCATCGAGTTTGGAGAAAATATCGACACAGGCTGAACCTACATGGCCGGCACCAAATACAACAATACTAAAATCGTTGGCACGGATTGGCTCGATGAGTATCGGCAACCTGGTGCCATCTATTTCTACGTTGCTGTTACATGCGACCGACGATTGAAGCACTCCCGCGTTATCGTTTAATGCGCGACGTGCATTAACCAGTATCCCGGTGTTTGTTGCCAGTTCATCACAGTCACCAAAGCATTTGTCGGCCGTCACAATGAGTTTGCCACCTTGAAGTCGTGATTGTGCGATGGTAAGCATCACCGCATCACGACCTTCGTTATGGCATGTGAGCAAAGCGTTGATCCATTCTGATTGAGTCCAATCTATTTCTTCGAATAAAATTTCGGCCACTCCACCACAACATTGCCCGCAGTTCGTACCCAGTGGAAAACGCTCCAGTCGTGATCTGCCCTTACCAGAGTCACCGCTTAGCCAGTCGCAAGCAACTTTGGTGCATTGATACTCTAATTGCCCGCCTCCAATCGAGCCAATAGTCTGGTTCCTGGTGACAATCATTTTTGCGCCGATGTCTCTTGGCGTCGAACCACGCGTACGCGCGACGGTTATCAACACGCAGGACTGTTGTTTACTGACAACTTCGCCTAAACATTTTAGCCATGCAATCACAGTGTGGAGTTTCCGCTGATTCTTCCACGCGATCGCATTTCATAGATACTCTCCAAAATGGCCTCCGGCGTAGTTGGTGCATTTAACAGGGGGCTTGTTTGGTTATCGTTAACATTGGCTATAGCGTCTTTAACCGCATGAAACACCGACAGTGCGAGCATCAAAGGTGGCTCGCCCACTGCTTTTGAACGATGAATGCTGTCTTCCCTGTTAGCTACCGATTGCATAATTTCTACGCGAAAATCGACAGGCACGTCGGAACACACAGGAATTTTGTAGGTAGAGGGCGCATGCGTTTTTAGACTACCCTGCCCGTCCCACCATAGTTCTTCGGTGGTGAGCCAGCCCATGCCTTGAATAAAACCACCCTCGATTTGCCCAAGATCTATAGCTGGATTGAGAGATTTGCCACAGTCGTGCAAGATATCGGCACGCAGAACGCGCATCTCACCCGTTAGCGTATCGATAATGACCTCCGAAACTGCTGCGCCATAGGCGTAGTAGTAGAACGGTCGACCTGAGAAAGTTGCGCGGTCGTAGTTGATTTTTGGCGTGCTGTAAAAACCAGTAGTGGATAAAGACACACGCGCCATGTAAGCCAGTTTAACAATATCTTCAAATGGAACCGAACGCTCACCTACCTGCACGTTGTTATTACCAAATTCGATTGCACCAGGTGCCACTTTAAAGTGATCTGCAGCGAAGCGCCTCAATCGCTCCTTGATAATTCTGGCAGCATCCAGTGCCGCCATACCGTTAAGATCGGTGCCACTCGAAGCGGCCGTTGCAGAGGTGTTGGGTACTTTGCTAGTGTCTGACGCGGTGATCTTTATATTGTCTATATCAATCTGCAATTCTTGGGCAACAATCTGGGCAACTTTAGTAAAAAGGCCCTGTCCCATTTCCGTGCCGCCATGATTCAAATGTACGGTTCCGTCAGTGTACACATGCAGTAGCGCGCCAGCCTGGTTCAAATGTGTTGCCGTAAAGGAGATGCCAAACTTTACGGGCGTTAATGCAATACCACGTTTTAAAATTTGACTGGTTTTGTTCCATTGCCGGATGTCTCGGCGTCGCGTTCGATATTCCGAACTCAACTCCAACTGCTCTACCAGTTCGTGAATTATATTGTCTTCAACGACTTGTTTGTAGGGCGTGACGTTACGCGTATCGATACCGTAGAAATTACTCTTACGAACGTCCAGAGGGTCGAGTTTCAGGTACCGCGCAATCTCGTCCATAACATACTCGATGCCGAACATTCCCTGCGGCCCACCAAAGCCCCTGAACGCCGTGTTGGAAACCGTATGAGTCTTACATCGGTGTGAAGTAATTGTGGCATTTTCGAGATAGTACGCGTTGTCTGCATGAAACATGGCGCGATCATTTATCGCACCTGATAAATCGGCCGACATACCGCAGCGTGATGTATAAGTAAGCGCGATTCCTTGCAGCTGTCCCTGCTCGTCAAATCCGACATCGTAGTCGATTACAAAATCGTGACGTTTGCCTGTAATGATCATGTCAGCATCGCGGTCTAGTCTTAGTTTTACTGGTGTTTGTGTTTTTTGCGATAACAAGGCTGCCACGCAGGCAATCAAGGCTGGCTGACTCTCTTTACCACCAAATGCGCCACCCATGCGCCGACATTCAACCACGACATCTTTTGCGCGCTTGTTTACAGCATGCGCAACAGCATGCTGTATCTCGCTGGGATGTTGCGTTGAACTGTAAATCAGAAAATCACCGTCTTCTTTGGGTATAGCCATTGCGATTTGGCCTTCAAGATAAAACTGATCCTGACCACCCAAAAAAACACGACCACTCAGACGGTGATTGGAGTTGCTAAGCCCCTTCGTGCTGTCGCCTGTGTTGATTTTCTCGCTGGGTAGCACGAAGGATTTCTTTTTTAGCGCGCTCAGCGGGTCTACAATGAGCTCAAGATCCTCGTATTCAATCTCTGCGAGCAGTGCCGCACGCCGAGCCGCATCAACGGTTCTTGCCGCCACTGCAAAAACCGGTTGACCCAAATATTGGACCAGATCGGATGCGAGAATAGGATCATCTTCAACAACAGCCCCATAATCGTTTTTGCCTGGTATGTCACAAGCTTTAATGACTGCAATAACATCTTTTGCTTCAAGCACTGCGCTCAGATCAATATTCTTTATAGTTGCGTGGGCATGTGTGGACGTGCCGATCGCTGCATGCAGGCAATTACGTGGCTCGGGTATATCGTCTGTGTACGTCGCACCACCGCTGACATGCAAATGGGCACTGTCGTGGACCTGGGGAGCACCGGCGGCGCCATTAATTTCCGAGTTAATCGCTTTCCTTGTGTTATCGGCCATAGGAATAGACATTGCTTTCGTTCTGAAAACCACTGCTTTCTAGGAAGAATCGTTGCAGCAAGTTCTTGCAACTTAAACTTCGGTAATGTGCGGTCGCCCGCATATCGCTAAGCGGATGGTAGTCTTCGTCCAAAGCGGCCGCGGCGTTTTGCACATGTTCTGCATTCCACACCCTTCCCTCAAGCGCAGCTTCGCAAGATGACGCTCTTTTGGGAATCGCAGCCATTCCCCCGTAAGCAACACGAACATGCTCTGCCTGACCGGCAGCCAACTCTACCGAGTATGCTCCGCACACGGCTGAAATGTCCTGGTCAAAGCGTTTCGACAATTTATAGGTCCGTACAATTTGGTTTTCCTTCGGTAAAGCAATTCGGACGCACTCGATAAACTCGCCAGCTTGCGCTGTGGTCTTCATATAATCCAGATAGTAATCTTCCAAAGGAATTTCCCGCGTGGTTTCGCCCTTGCGCAAAACTACTGTAGTACCAATCACCAGGAGCACAGGCATTGAATCACCAATGGGAGAGCCATTAGCTACATTGCCAGCCAGCGTACCTGCATTGCGGATGGGTGGCGAAGCAAAGCGGAGAAACAACTCTTCCACATTCGGGTAGAACCTGATCAATGTCGGCAAGGCATCGTTTATGGTGACCGCTGCACCAATTTCAATATGGGTGGAGCCAATTTTTATCTGTGATAGTTCGCGTACGTTGCCTATATAAATAAGTGAATTGAGATCTCGATATTGTTTTGTCACCCACAAGCCAACGTCGGTGCCGCCTGCGAGTATGTGTGCATCCTCGTATTGTTCAACCAAACGTGCAAATTCGGAAGCTGTGCTTGGCGAATAATAGTGTTTCCTGCCGTCGCTAATATGTAGAGTCTGGTGCTCTTCCATATTTTGCAGAACTGTAATGGTTTCAAGTTTATTGATTGGGGAACTAGTCTTTTGACGATCAAGTTGAAACATTTTTTCGGCAGCATCTACGATCGGGCGATAGCCAGTACAGCGACATAAGTTCCCGGCGAGCACCTGATTTATTTCGTTCCGGGTAGCGTGTTCCTGTTTTTCGTACATTGCAAACAACGACATGACAATTCCAGGTGTGCAAAACCCACACTGTGAACCATGAAAATCTACCATTGCCTGCTGAACAGGATGCAGCTGACCATCTTTTGATGCCAGGCTTTCAACTGTAATGAGTGCTTTGCGGTCCAGTGTGGGCAGAAATTGAATACAGGAATTTATGGCTCGATAACGCAAATGGGTACGAGACTCATCGAGTTCAGCAACCACCACAGTGCAAGCACCGCAGTCTCCTTCCGCACAGCCTTCTTTAGTGCCAAGGCGATTCAGGTCCTCTCGAAGGTACTGAAGTACCGTGCGCGTTGGATCAATCTTGTCAACGCTAACGACTTTTCCGTCCAGTACAAAACGAATTGTTTCATTCATTGCTTTACCCCGGAATTAGATTGCACCACGCGTATCAACTCCTCTGTTAGTTAGAGTTTAATGATCGTCTATTTGAAATATTGGTTGATGATAACTGACTTTATGTAATACAGGTAGCTTAGAACTGGAAGTAGAACATTTGTCGTCTGTAATGGGAGTAGTGATTGTTTAGTGTGTGACACTGACTCCGTTTTCTCCTGAGGGACAATAATTTACTATTGAACTATCTACCTCGCGATATTACTGATGGTCTTATGAAATTTGTTAGAGCTAGTGCTTATAAGATAAAGCGCAAGTGGGAAATAATTACTTGTCCGTGAACAGCGCATGATCATTGATGAAATCTGCAGCTTGCTCGGCGATCGTGCCCAGCGAGGTGCG
>QIGT01000475.1 GCA_003230835.1 Gammaproteobacteria bacterium | reverse complement strand
GCGCCTGCGAGAATGTACCACTTTGATACAAATCCAGCCGTCGGTGGTACGCCAATCATGCTTAGAGCACCGATGCTAAAGGCCAGCATCGTCCATGGCATACGACGCCCGATGCCACGAAGTTGATGGAGTTCGGTCTTCTTCGACACTGTATAAATGGCGCCGGCTGCAAAAAATAGGGTTATCTTGCCAAAAGCGTGGGTGACGATATGCAGCATAGCGCCTATATTCGCGAGTGGATTGATCATGCCAATGGCCATGACGATATACGACAATTGGGCCACAGTAGAATAAGCCAGCATGCGCTTTAAGTTCTGTTGCTGTAATGCCACCACGCTGGCGGCAATGATTGTGAAAGCCGCGACATACGGTAACCACTTGATAGAGGCTTCAGCGCCTAGAAAATCACCACCAAAGATATATAACACGATCTTTGTAATGGCGAATACGCCTGCCTTGACGACGGCAACAGCGTGCAACAGTGCACTTACTGGAGTAGGGGCTACCATAGCGGCCGGAAGCCAACGGTGCACCGGCATGACGGCAGCTTTCCCCACGCCGAATATGAACAGCCCCAATAGTAACCCCACCACGGGTCCGTCAATGTGGCCTTGCAAAATTCCTCCGGTAACAAAGTCACCAGTGCCGGTAAGTGCATATGTCCAAATGATCGCCGGCAGGAAAAAGCCAATAGAGGTAGCAAGTAGCACACCTAGGTATACCCTTGCGCCGCGGACACTCGACGCATCTCCTTTGTGTGCCACCAACGGGTAGGTCGACAACGTCAACAGTTCGTAGAACAAGAACAAAGTAAACAAGTTTGCAGAAAAAGCCACCCCCATAGTTGCCGCAAGGGCGAGTGAGAAGAACACAAAAAATCGTGTCTGATTAGATTCGTTGTTAGCGCGCGTGTAACCAATCGAATATACGGAGTTAATGACCCAAAGCACTGAAGCTAGTGTAGCGAAGATCAAACCCAATGGTTCGGCCCGGAAGGCAATGGTAATGCCTGGGACAATTTCGGCAATTTGAACGACCGCGAGTTGACTCTCTTGGAGATTGAATAACAATCCCATCACCACCCAAACTAATGCACCTGCAGACAGTAGTACTACCGCAGCACGAGCGTTCGAACTTATTTTCCCAGCGACGATAACTGCCGCTGCCCCGATGATGGGTATGGCGATGGCACTCATCATGGCGACACCTGCGTTCAAGGAACTTGTCCCAGCAGTATTTGAGCCGCTGCGGAAGAAAGCGTGGTGGACAACCACGGTGCTAATCCAAAATAGTAATTAGACAACACAACCAACCAGCATACGACGAGTATGCCTAGCGGTGCCTCTCCAACAATTTTGGTGCCTTCATTCGTTTTATCAAAATAGGCTACCTCGATGACGCGCCACAGGTAGTAAACTGCCATCAAAGAGCCTGCAGCGACAACAACTATCAATCCAACACCTAGCAATCCTTCATCCAGAGCAGCAGTGATAAGATACCATTTACTGATAAACCCAGCGGTCCCCGGGACCCCGATCAGGCTCAATCCTGCGAGCAAGAATGCAGCCATTGTCCAAGGCATTTGCTTGGCAACACCGCGCAGAGAATCTATACGTAAATTGACGCATCGTGTCGCCAGGCATGCAACACAAAGGAATAGTGCTGCTTTGGCGAGGGCATGGTTGAACATATGAATCACACTTGCAGTGAGTCCGATCAGGCTCACTAGGCTGGCACCCAGTAAAATATATCCGACCTGGGCGATCGAAGAATAGGCCAACAGTCGCTTCAAATTGCGTTCGATCATCGCCAGTGAAGACGCAGCCAGTATAGCCAATATCGCCAGAGGCATTATGAAATAGGAAAACTGAATGTTGTGATTGAGGAGATTGGGCTGGAACAGGAAAAAGTCAAATCGAAGCAACAAGTACAAAGAGACTTTGGTTGAACATGCTGCTAAAAACACTGTCACCGGGACGGGTGCATAGGTATAGGCATTAGGTAGCCAAAGATGCAATGGAAATACTGCCGCTTTCAGGGCTAAACCGATAGTGATGAAACCGGCAGCCACGAGAATGGGTTTCTGATCAGAAACCTCACGAATGCGCACCTCCATGTCTGCCAGATTAAGCGTGCCGGTCATTAAGTAAATGAGGCCGATCCCAATCAGGTAGAAAGTAGCACCGATGGTGCCCATCACAAGATATTTGAATACCGCTGGTAAGGCCCGTCGATCCGATCCACCAGCAATGAGTACGTAGCTTGCTAGGGATGAAATTTCCATGAATACGAAAATATTAAATGCATCCGCTGAAACTAAGATGCCGACAAACCCGGCGAGGGCTAATAACCATGCGGTATAAAATAAGGGTTGGCGTGAGGCTTCTATTTCGGCATTCACTATTTGGCGTGCGGCAAGTAGAGCCACCGTTGAGGCACCTGTCACAATCAGGAGCAATATCGCACTAAATGCATCAACGCTGAGTGCGATGCCATGAGGTGCAGGCCATCCACCCATAGAATATTGTACTTGTTGGCCGTCTAGCACCGCCAACGTAAGCATCACGGCGATGAAAAAAGTGAAACAACTGGTTAGGGTAGCCGCTGCCCATGCCAGCCCATGCGGTCGCAGTAGAACGATGATTGGCGTAGTCAGTAGCGGAACACCAACTTGCAAGGCCGGTAAATGCTGCGCCCACGCACTCAACGCTCGTCGATCCCCAAAATTTCATGCTCCTCGATAGAGCCGTATTCTTCTTGTATCCGCACGATGATGCCAAGTCCGAGGGCAACAGTTGAAATACCCACAACGATCGCCGTCAGGATGAGCACCTGAGGCAATGGATTGGAGAAGATTTGCTGACTAACGCCTTCGTGGTAGATGGGTGCGGTGCCATCGTCGATCTTGCCCATTGTTATGTACAACAAGAACACCGCAGACTGAAACATCGATAGCCCAATCAGTTTCTTGATCAGATTTGATTTTGCGATAACTGCATAAAAACCGATCATCAGGAGGGCCGCAAATGCCCAGTAGTAGTAGACACCTAGCCAGTCCATTAGTATTTGTCTCTAGCGGCAAAGGCATGAAATATGCTTAACAAGACACCAGATACAGTCATACCTACGCCTAGCTCGATCAACAAAATACCCACCTGTTGACCAACAACGGGGTTATCAGCCAGTACAGAGTAGTCTAAGAACTGTCCACCGAGAAGCATGCCGACAATGCCAACCATACCGTACAACAAAGCACCACCCGCCATTAATGCCATCAGCATCCATTGTGGTACAACACGTAATGCGGCAGCCTCTCCTTCGAGAAGGGCATAAAGTATGATGCCTGTTGCAATGATCGCTCCGGCTTGGAAGCCACCACCAGGGCTGTATTCCCCATGGAACTGAACATATAGTCCAAACAGCAAAATAATGGGAACCAAGAGCCGCCCGGTAAGTCGAGGTATTAGGTAGTTTCGTAGTCCTTCGCTAGTCTCAGATTGTTGCGGAATTAATGTCTCAGCAGCTTCGGTATCTTTTTTGGGGCGTGCGCCAAGTAAAAACAGTACCCCTATGCCGGCGGTGAAAACCACAAATAGTTCACCGAGAGTATCGTACCCGCGAAAGCTCCCCAGGATGGCAGTGACCACGTTTGGAATGTCCATATAACGTTGTGTATTTTCGAGATACCAAGGGCCAACATGGACGTGAACGGGCGCGGTAGGATCGCCAAATTGGACATTGTCAAAGGTTGCAAATATGACCAATAGCGCGGTTGTAGTCACCACAACGAGAGCCTTGATTTGATGAACAGTATGTATTTTTTCGCGTTCTGCGGTGAGTGCTAACGCAGCGAGATACAGTACCGTGGAAACACCTGCGCCTACCGCAGCCTCAGTGAGTGCAACGTCTGGTGCGTCGAGTAAGAAGAAGATCGTAGCCATCAGCAAACTGAAAATGCCCCCCAACATAACGGCGACGAAAAGGTTGTCCGTTCGGACCATCGCAATTGCCACAATCAGCAGGAGTGTCAGTAAAAAGACGCCGAAGAAAACAGTCACTACGAAGCATCCTTACCGTACGGTGTGGCTTTTTTAGGTAGCGTACCCGAAATGAGTGCGGCGCTGGCCAAAGCATTGGTAGCAGTTGGGCTGGTCAACAACAAAAAAATCAAGATCATGAGCAGTTTTAGCGTAGCCAATGAAGCCCCTGCTTGGAGCATCACGCCTACAATAATGAGGATCGAACCAATAGTATCAGTGAGGCTCGCAGCATGCATTCGGGTGTAAAGGTCGGGCATACGAACCGCACCTAGTCCACCAATAAAAACGAACACACCACCCAGGGAAAGTAACACCCAACTAAAAACATCAAGCAAAAGAGACATCAAATTAGTCCTTACCCTTAGTTTCTGTGGGTTCTCGTTGCGCACGAGTACGGAAGAACACCAGCACCGCTAACACGCCAACAAAATTGATCAATGCATACGCCATTGCAAGATCTAGGAAATCAGGCCGACCGTACAAGAAGGCAATGACAATAAGAACAAGTACAGTTTTGGTTCCAAACATATTAACCGCGAGTACGCGATCGTAAACGCTCGGACCGAGAAGTGCCCGCACAAGTGCAAGGCCCATAGTCGCAAAGGTTGCGATGACGACGACGTAATACACGCTAATCGCGCCTCAGCGCGGCAATTCGCCTATCCATCTCACCAGACAACAGCGCATCGGCACCTTCCTGGGTGAGCGTATGCACCCTAAGAACACCATCTTGAACATCAAGTGCGATTGTGCCTGGGGTCAATGTGATGGAATTTCCTAGCAAGACTTGGTCGAAGGGATGCTTGCTGGTGGCGTTGATTTCAACAATACGTGGGCTGATTGGCAGGCGGGGGTTTAGCACGATGCGCGCAACTTCAATACTGGAGCGTACAATTTCCTTTGCAATCCATACCCAGTAGCCAAAAAATCGCATATTGAAGCGAACTCTAAAAAGCTCGTTGTCCATGTATCCCATGCGCTTTGATAGATAGTAGACTAGTACTGAGACTGCAACACCAAGACCCAGCAGCAAAGGTGTGAACAAGCCAGACCACAGTACCCATGCTACAAAAAAAAGTAGCGGGGTGTATAACGCGCGTAGACGTGTCAAGGGTGCGAAATCTCTACTATTCGTTGCCGTCTTGTTTGCATGGCTTCTCAATGGGTCTGTATGGTTTTGCTGGCGAATCTTTCGAACAACAAAACAACACTCTGAGATCTGTTGAAAAGCTCCAATTTGCTATTAAAGCATTCAATTTGGCATCTACCTAATTGGCGCTACTGATTAGAATAGTAGGATACATATTACTCTA
>QIGT01000318.1 GCA_003230835.1 Gammaproteobacteria bacterium | reverse complement strand
GTTACGGCGTCAAGGCATTCGTGCAACCAAGGTCCGTAAGAAAAGTGCAGGCTTCTCTCTAGGCGGTGGCGGTAAGGTCAAACCGGCGGACGTGGCGCTTTTCACTCGCCAAATGGCCACCATGATGCGTGCGGGTGTGCCCCTGGTACAAGCCTTCGACATTGTCGCTGAAGGCGTCGAAAAACCTAAGCTTGCTGAACTGATCAAATCCGTACGCAATAATGTCGCCAGCGGTAATTCGTTTGCTTCATCTTTGCGTAAGCACCCCAACGAATTCGACGATCTATTTTGCAACTTGGTTGATGCCGGTGAACAGTCAGGTGCCCTAGAGCAAATGCTCGAACGTGTCGCAGACTACAAAGAGAAAACCGAGTCTCTCAAAGCAAAAGTTCGTAAAGCCATGACCTATCCTATCGCCGTGCTGGTGGTCGCAATGATCGTCTCAGGTATATTGCTGATCAAGGTGGTGCCTCAATTTGAACAAGTTTTTGCAGGCTTTGGCGCAGAGCTACCCGCCTTTACCCAAATGGTCATTAATTTCTCAGAATTCGCCCAGGCGTATTGGCTGGTCATTATCATTGGCATGATTGCTACTGGTTTCACTTTGTCGCAGATTCACAAGCGCTCGAAACGCGTTCGCGAAGCCCTAGATAGGATAGTGTTGAAGCTTCCTGTCGCCGGTGACATCGTGGAAAAATCTGCCATCGCCCGTTTTGCGCGCACCTTATCAACCACATTCGCCGCCGGAGTACCTTTAGTAGAAGCACTGAATTCAGTTGCCGGATCTACGGGTAACTCGGTATTTACCTACGCCGTTTACCGCATTCGAGATGATGTCTCTACCGGACAACAACTGCACTTTTCAATGCGTAATACCGGTGTGTTTCCGAACATGGTGAATCAGATGGTTGCCATCGGTGAAGAGGCCGGCGCGTTAGATGACATGTTAGACAAATCAGCAACCTACTACGAAGAACAAGTAGACAATGCAGTAGATAATCTAACCAGCCTGATGGAACCGATGATCATGTCTGTATTGGGTGTGTTGGTGGGTGGTTTAATCATCGCCATGTACTTACCCATATTCCAGTTAGGTGCTGTTGTCGGCGGATAGGCTGGCTATGTCCTTCGAACTGCTCACGGCCTTCGGCTGGCAAGGTCTAGTACTCACCATATGGATTGGGCTCGCCGTTGGCAGCTTTCTTAACGTGGTCATTTATCGACTACCCGTGATGCTGAATAATGACTGGCAGGCTCAAGCGCAAGCTATTCTGCATCCTGACGAATCCGCTGCTGCAATCGAAAAATTTAACCTTTCGGTACCTCGCTCTCACTGCCCTAATTGCGGCCATCAAATAAAAGCTGTTGAAAATATACCTGTATTGTCGTGGCTTTTTCTTGGTGGGAAGTGTTCTTCTTGCGGTAACGCCATAGCCTGGCGTTACCCAGGCGTAGAAGTCCTAACCTGTGTGGCGACAGTCACAATGATTGCCCTGTATGGGCATACACCCATGGGGCTGGCGGCATGTTTCTTTACTTGGATGCTCATCGCACTCACCTTTATCGACTTCGACACGCAGTTATTACCCGACCAAATTACCTACCCACTACTGTGGCTGGGGCTGCTGAGTAACGCTTTTCTGCTGGGTATTGTGCCTCTACAAGACGCGGTGGTTGGCGCGGCCGTAGGTTATCTATTTTTGTGGTGTACCTATTGGGGCTTCAAACTCATCACCGGCAAGGAAGGCATGGGGTATGGTGATTTTAAATTACTTGCCGCCCTCGGCGCATGGTTAGGTTGGCAAGCCATTCCCAGTATCATTCTAATATCAGCCGTTCTGGGTCTCATTTACGCCACCCTACGAATACTGATGGCAAAACAATCTACCCAGGAGCCCATTTCATTTGGTCCATTCTTGAGCATCGCCGGGTGGGTCACATTGGTATTTCGTGATAGCGTACTTGCCGTCTTTTTACCGTAAGTTTTGATTGCGTCACTTCACTGTAGGCCTTACCGGCGGTATTGGCAGTGGCAAAACTGCTGCTGCGGATAAGTTTGCAAGCCGTGGCATCACCATCGTAGATGCTGATCTGGCTAGTCGGGCGGTAGTTGCGCCAGGCGAACCCGTGCTGCAACAAATCGCCGAACACTTCGGCGCTGATATGCTAGACGAGTACGGCGCACTTAACCGACAAAAACTCAGGCACATAGTATTTGCCCAAGCCTCGCAACGCCTTTGGCTGCAATCCTTGTTAAAACCACATGTTGATGCGTATCTATCGTTGCATCTTGAACAAGCCACCTCTGCCTACGTGTTGTTGGTCAACCCATTGTTAATTGAGTCAAGGCAACAATCCTGGTGCGACCGAGTTGTCGTCATCGATGTCAGTGAAGGGCTGCAACTAAAACGAACCATGACTAGAGATGACAACAGCGAAACCCAAGTGCAAAACATTATGCGCGCGCAAATGAGTAGAGCCGATCGGCTCGCTCGCGCAGACGATGTCATCGTGAACGACCAAGACCTAGCGCATCTCGATACTCAGGTAGAACACTTGCACAATAGCTTCCTTACTCTGAGCAACCACAAGAGTTAGCTTAAGTGCGATACTCCGCATTGATGCGTATGTAGTCGTAAGATAAATCTGTTGTCCATACCGTCTCCTCACTCTCACCCATACCCAAGTCAATGTGCACGACAAATTCATCTTGAGCTAAAACGGCTGCGCCTTTTTCATCGCTGTAAGATTCACACACAAGCCCATTCTGAGCGACTTGCACGTCATCTAACCAAAGTTGCACGGTGCTGGGATTGAGTTGTTCTATCGGCGCCTTACCAATGGCCATGCAAAAGCGCCCCCAATTAGCGTCTCCAGCAAACAAAGCAGTTTTCACTAACATGGAATCTGCAACACTGTATGCCACCGCCAGACAATCGCTAGCAGTTTGACCGCCTGTGACTCTTACAGTGACAAACTTAGTCGCCCCTTCGCCATCTCGAACTAAGGCTTGCGCGAGCAACGTTGCCACTTCCTTAACTGCAGCAACCAGCACTGCATAACTTTTGTGATCTCGCCCATTAACTACATCGTTGCCCGCCGCACCGGTACATGCCAACATATAACAATCGTTGGTTGAGGTATCGCCGTCTACGGTAATGCGATTAAAGCTGTGTTGCACAGAGTCTTCGATCAACATCTTAGCCACCGTTGGTGCAACGCAGGCGTCACAGGCAACATAAGCCAACATGGTGGCCATGTTTGGTTTAATCATGCCAGAGCCTTTCGCGATACCCGTTACGGTGACGCACATACCATCGATCTCAACTTGGCGCGAGTATCCCTTGGGTACCGTGTCTGTTGTCATGATCGCCTGAGCTGCCGCAAGCCAACCATCCTCAGATAGGTCCCTTGTGCATTGTTCCAAGGCGGCATTTATTTTCTCTACCGGCAATCGCTCTCCAATCACGCCTGTGGAGAACGGTTGGATTTCGGTATCGGGTAGTTGCAATAACCGACCGGCGTGGGAACAGACATCCTCAGAATCTTGCTGTCCGATACCACCAGTCGCGGCGTTAGCGTTGCCACTATTGATCACCCATGCCCGGCTTTGTGTTTCCCGGGCCCGCGCAACCAACACAGGTGCTGCAGCAAAGTGTGACTGGGTATAGACTCCCGCCACTTGAGTACCTTGCACAAAGCTAAACAAGGCTAGATCGTGTCGTGTGGTTTGTTTGATACCAGCGCAGGCTGAACCGACACGAACGCCAGGTACAACTAGAAGTTGCGTCGCTGGCAGAAGGTTAACTGGCATCTTAGTGTCCTGTCTGACTAATTCGTTGAATTCAGAGTGAGCAGAGTCGTCAAGTATAAGGCATGGTCCCGCCGCGAATGTATATACCTTCGCAAGGGCCATAACGCAGTAGTTGGCGACTCTGCACACTCCCGACGGGCGCTCCCCAAAAGACCTATGGCCGCGTTGCACCCCTGGGCAAGGTGTTCTACATTACCTGCGGACTGCGTCTTGCCACAGCCCTTTTGGAAAGCGCTGAATTTAAACGAATTAGTCAGACAGGACACTAGGCTACCTTACCGTGACACTGCTTATATTTCTTTCCAGAACCACAGGGACAAGGTTCGTTGCGCCCAATTTTACGTTCTTCTCGAACCACTGTTGCAACCTTTTGCGGCTCATCCGGCACTTGTTTTTGTAGTTCAGGAGCCCCTCCCAAGGCAGAAGCCTCGGCGTGTTGAAAATTCATTTGCCCTTGAGCTTCCTGACGACGTTTTCTTTCCGCAGCTTCTACTTCTTCGGGTCGTTCGATTTGTATGCGACTGAGCATCCGAATGACATCAAGCTTAATCGAGTAAAGAAGTTCCTGAAATAATTCAAAGGCCTCGCGTTTAAACTCTTGTTTTGGTTGCTTCTGTGCATACGAGCGAAGCTGAACCCCCTGGCGTAAGTGATCCATAGTCGCGAGATGCTCTTTCCAACGCTGATCAAGAATCTGCAACATGATCTGCTTTTCAACCACCCGCAGATCAATACCTACACTGGTCCATTCAGATTCTTTAGCCCGATACTCATCGACTACTTGTACCAGGACCCTCTCCCTTAATGCCTCTTCCTCTAGATCGTCATCTTCCGCCAGCCACTTTGCCACCGGCTGCTGTGTTGCAAACTCGGTTTGCAATGCTTGCGTCAAGCCATCGAGGTCCCACTGTTCTTCCAGGCTTTGTGGCGGTACATATTGAGAGAATGTGTCAAACACCACCTCTTCGCGTAAGCCTTCTATGGTCTCCGAAATATCGCTAGACGCCATCAAATCTCGGCGTTGCTGGTATATGACTTGGCGTTGATCGTTAGATACGTCGTCGTACTCGAGGAGATTCTTACGGATGTCGAAGTTATGGCCTTCTACTTTACGCTGAGCATTCTCGATAGAACGATCAACAATTCGATGTTCGATTGCCTCACCCTTTTCCATTCCCAACGAACGCATCATCTTGCGTACTTTGTCGCTAGCGAAGATACGCATTAAGCTGTCTTCCATGGACAGGTAAAACCGAGAAGAGCCCGGATCACCCTGGCGACCGGAACGCCCGCGCAACTGATTATCGATGCGACGGGACTCGTGTCGCTCTGTTCCGACAATATGCAATCCACCAGAAGCTAGGACCGCTTCATGGCGTTGCTGCCAATCTGTTTCCAGCGCTTGACGTTGGGTCTCAGAGATATCCCCCGCTCTTTGCATTTCAGATTCGAGGTTACCACCCAAAACAATATCAGTGCCGCGACCGGCCATATTGGTGGCGATGGTCACCACCCCAGGCATGCCTGCATCGGCAATAATATCGGCCT
>QIGT01000085.1 GCA_003230835.1 Gammaproteobacteria bacterium | reverse complement strand
CCATGATCGGTGCGACGTTGGCTCAAGCTTTGAATCAACGCGTTAACTGAGCGTTGCAGTTCCTCGCGCTGAGTTTCTAGGCGCTCCACTCGAGCCCGACCTTCCTGCACATGATTGCGTAATCCGCCGAGCGTCTGCTCCGCCTCTTCGACTCGCAAACCCAATGTTTCTATTTGCTGGCCACGTTCAATGATCCCGGCTTGTTGGTCGTGGTCATGTAGTACCCTCACCCAATCGATGCCAACCCAGAACCCCTCCCGCGTGATAATGCTTTGGCCAGAGGTGAGTACTGATCGTTTAGACAACGCCACCTGGGTAGACTCTGCTGCATAAACACCATGCATGAGGGACCCGGCAGATACATCATCACTGCGCAGCAAAGAGTTGAGCAAAGGCAATTCAAGGTGTGAATTGATCACCTCACTGGTGCCAGACCCTCTGCCTGCACCCGTCCCATCTTCAACCAGAGCAATATCGCCCTCGGTCAGCTCGGCGAGAGAGGTGGCAAACTCGTCCAAATTAGGCACCTGTAACGCACTAAGGAAATGCCCCAACACGGTTTCTATGGCCAATTCCCAACCCGGCACGACGGCAAGTGATTCACCTAGGCGCGGGCTCTGTTGTAGATCATTCTGCGCGATCCAAGACGCGGCCTCTTGCACATTGTCGCCTAAGGCTGCGTCTTGCACCGCTTGCAAGCTAGCAAATTCATGACGCAAACCCTGTACTTCACCGCGGGCATCTTCCAGGCCCCGCTCGCGCATGATGACATCTTCGCGGGCCATGCTCAGTTCTTTCAGACATTCATCAATTTGCATTTCAAACATTCGAGACTGTGTTTCTAAGTCTGCAATTTGCTCAGCGAGTTGGTCAACCTCATCTGAACCTTGGTCAACCTGCTGTTCTTGTAGACGCAATAACTCTTCTTGGCGCCCCTTTAGGCGTTGTAGAAGTTGCTCAAGATGCTCAATGCGCGAAGCTTGAACTTCCGCTTCACGATCATTCACCGCTGCTTGCGCGTGGAACGTATCCCACCGGCCTTGCCATTCGCGAAGCTCAGACTCAACGGTTTGTAGCTCGCTTTGGGCCGAGGTGTCTTGCTGTTGCAGAACCTCAACCTTGGGAATCAGTTCGTTAATCTGCTCTTTTAGTTCACCGATCTGAGTTTCGTCCATATCTAACTGGCGATCAGACTCAATACTGCGCTGATTCACAGACTGTAGATCCAGTTCTAACTGCTTGGCCCGGGCTTGATTGAATTGGATAGACTCTTCGCTACGCGCGATATCTGCACCGAGTTGATAGTACTTACCCTGCACCTCGTTGAAGTTGTCGGTGTTGTGTGCATGATTCTGGCGACTTTGTTCTATCTGCGCTTCGAGATCGCGCTGTGCAGCAATTTGGCGCTCTTGCTCCAAGCTTAAATTCTTGATCTTCTCTTCGCATGCTTGCAGTTGCGCATGCAAACTACTGTGGCGTAAGGCATGCAGTTGGGCAGTGACCAAAGCCTCTTCTGTGCGCAAGATCTTGTAACGCGCTGCTGCTTGAGCTTGTCGCTGTAAGCGGTCGATTTGCCGGCCAAGCTCTTCACGAATATCGTCAATGCGCTCCAAGTTTTCTTTGGTGTGCTTGATTCGGTTCTCTGTTTCGCGGCGGCGCTCTTTATATTTTGAGATACCTGCTGCTTCTTCCAGATAAGCGCGCAGCTCCTCGGGCTTCGCGTCTACCAGTTGAGAAATCATGCCTTGTTCAATGATGGAATAGCTTCTCGGGCCAAAACCCGTACCCCGAAAAACATCCTGAATGTCTCTACGTCGGCACTTGTTGCCGTTCAAAAAATATTGCGACTGGGCATCGCGAGTGACTTGACGCCGAATGGCGATATCGGTGTAAGCAGCGTACTCACCACCCACGCGACCATCGCTGTTGTCAAACAAAAGTTCTATGGTGGCAACACTGGTGGGTTTTCTTGAACTAGAACCGCTGAAAATGACATCGGTGATACTCTCACCGCGAAGTTGCTTGGCTGAACTTTCGCCCATTACCCAGCGTACGGCATCAATGATATTCGACTTGCCGCAGCCGTTAGGACCTACCACTGCACATCGATTTCCGGGGAGGGTAACCGTTGTCGGATCGACAAAAGATTTGAATCCTGCAAGCTTGATTTGCTTCAGTCGCATGTGCGGATCGACAAAATCGCTACTCTGGTCGTCTGAAGCCTGAAAACACCTTTAAAAACATTCTATTGAGAAGCTAGAAAAGTTCTTAGTGATCTTTCTCTTCAAAAAACCAGGATTAAACTCAGCCGAAAATTACCCTGTTTCGTGGAGCCAAGAAGTCTACTGGATAGTTTTGTTATTGGTAGTTTTTTTTGTGAAAAACTCAGGTTTTTTATTGGTTTAGTGCACATTCGCCGCTAGCGTACCGGCCTGTGAAACCCACTTAAACACACCGTTTTCTCGCTGATCCGTACTGCTTGGAGCAAAGGCTTTTGCACACAATTGCTCAAGCCTACGATAAAACGCGCTCAGCAATTCTCTTGCTCTATCTTCATCCTGTTCCGCAATAGATTGATGCAAGGCTTTGTAATATCGAGCAATATCATGCAACTCTATATCGCCTCTACGGAGTAAGTGGCTGATAACCCGTTGGCTAGTAGGCAACAAACTTTCAAATACCGCGGCAGAATATCTGTTTGCAGGCGCCAGCAAGGCGATGTAGAAAGCCTCCCGCGCGTTCAGCACGGCCGCAGAATCTTGCTCTCGGGCGGCGACATCCATAGTCGTTATCGCCAGTTGGGTTCTGCTGACGATGGTAGATCTCGCTGCATGGCTCAACACCGAGCGCATCCAACGAACCTCTAGTACGCACAATAACTCAACCAACTCTAGGGCGTCAGAGACGTTTAAACGATTAACGATTGCACCTTTTCTCGGCACGATTTCTATCAGATGGCGTTTTTCTAGAATTAACAACGCCTCACGCACCGAACCTCGAGAGACTCCTAAGTGTTTCGCAACTTTGAGTTCTTGTATGCGTTCTCCACCGATCAACTCACCGCAAATAATTTGCTGAGCTAGATGGGTGGCCAGTTGTTCCGTGATATTTAGAGCCGGTTTGAACACAGCACAGACCTGTTTTCTAAGAGTCTCTAGTGTGACCTTAGGTAACACTAATAGTTCAAATCAACCTACCGGGCGCGCCAGCACAACCTGCAGCGATTGATCTTGGCCTGGCACCAACGCGGGCGATTGCCATTGCCAATCGCCAGTTTGCGGCATAGCACTGCCCTTGAGACTTAAACGCACTACCACCTCGAAAGACTCTGCGGCACTCAATTTACGCGCATCACTCATGCTGACCAAGTCATCTAATTTTACACTGAGCGGTAGCAATATTGCCGGTCGTCGAATCGCAGCATAAGGCATACCACCCCCTATCGGACGCGCCACTACAAATATCGTGGCGCCATGAGGTACAGTGCCTTGGGCACTAATTTGTATCGATATGGCAGGTGGCGCATCGACAAAGTCTTGACGAATTTGTGAGATCGCGGTGCTGAACGAGGCTATTTGCGCGGGATTTTTACTGCCTGACAAGGCGCGATTGAGATAGGTAATGGCCACACCTTTGTTGCCGCCACGAAATGCATCTAAAGCCAGTATCTCCAACACCACTGGCATGCCAGGGTTAGTTTTAAGCAGCTTTGTAGCAAGCCCACGGCTGACCTCATCTAGCACACCTTGCGCAGCCAAATAACGTGCTTGTAACCAGTACACCTGAACGCTGGCATCACCTTCGACCAGTTGATCAGCGCTAGCAAAGGCTTGAGCAGCTTGCGGATACCGGCCCAGCTTTAAATGAGTGTGCCCCAGGAGATAAAAACTTTTACTGTCGTTTGCTACTCGACCTACCCGATCTTGTAACTTTTGTGACCATACCTCGAGTTCGTCTTGGTGTGTTTCAAATGGCAGTGAAAGAACAATTTCAGCGCCTTTGATCTCGTGCACAAACGGATCTGCCACCTGCCAGTACAAGGCCATGGCTATGGCTGGCAACAACAACGCGCCTGCACTCAGCCACCGCACCGACGCCGTGGATTGTGTACTTTTTTGCTGTTCTGATTTCGCTGTTAAGGTGACATCAGCATCATGCTCGGCCAGCAGTACCGCACCCAGTTCCTGTCTTAAATCTTCATCGAGATTCGCATCATAGACAGACCCTTCACCGTCTAGTTCTTTCAATCGCTGCCGATACAACGCCTTCATAGTAGCGGCATGCTCGATGGTCGAATCAACACCACCGCGCCGAAACATAGGCAAGGCTACAAAAATTGCGGCAATTAAGCACAAGCCAATGAACCCTATATACATCATCAGTCGTCTTCCAAGAAGGCTTTGAGGCGACTTTGATCCTGGGTATTCAGCTCTACCGTGGCATGGCGTCGAGCGCGCCTTTGCAGAGAGAACAAAACCGCGAGCACTAATAATCCCAAGCCTAGAGGGACCATCCAAATCAGCCAAGTACGTTGGGTAAAGGGTGGATCATACAAAACAAAATCACCGTAACGTGCTTGTAGGTAATCTCGCACCTGTTGGTCTGTATATTGTTCAAGCACCACCAGCCGATGCACAGCCTTGCGTAAATCCTGGGCTATCGGCGCATCACTGCCAGCAATATTAGTATTAAGGCATTTTGGACAACGGAATTCTTCGATCAGGGCCCGATAACGTTGTTGTTGCTGGGGCGTATCAAAATGATAAACGTCCACAGGGCTGGCTGCTTCGGCAACACTACACATGAACAACAGCAACGCGATAAAAATAAATCGCAACGTCATAACTTACTACTCGAGCGC
This sequence comes from Gammaproteobacteria bacterium, assembly GCA_003230835.1. GTDB lineage: Bacteria > Pseudomonadota > Gammaproteobacteria > Pseudomonadales > Azotimanducaceae > UBA4421. Next base: position 514 of record QIGT01000085.1, on the reverse strand, counting down.
GTGGTCACACCCATGTCATGCAAACGTGGAAGCAATTCACCACGCCAAATTCTCTTATTAATATCACCTACTCGTTTGTAAACAATTCGACCTTGAGCATCTAACAGAAAAGTTTCCGGCGCGCCGTAAACGCCTAAATCGACGCCAATGGTACCCTCTTCATCTGACATCACTAGATCGTAAGGATCGCCATAGTCGGCAAGCCAGGCCAACGCCTTGTGACGCTCGTCTTTGTAGTTCAAACCAACTAACACGAGGTCGCTGATGGCGGCAATTTCCATCAACACCTCATGCTCAGCTTTACAAGTCGGACACCAGGTCGCCCACACATTGACTAAAGTTGGACGCCCCACTAAATCGCTGCGCGTCACCGAGCGGGCGGGTTCATACAGTAGCGGCGCGCTGAATTCTGGGAAGGCTTGATCAAGTAAAGCAGAAGGAAGCTGATGCCGATCATCCAGGCTAAAGCCCACATAACTCACCACCACAATGGCGATGAATATTGCCAACGGAA
>QIGT01000106.1 GCA_003230835.1 Gammaproteobacteria bacterium | reverse complement strand
CATTATTGCTGTTGACCAAAGTCCGCTCGACAACATTGCAGCGCTTAAGAGCGTGTCAGTGGTTATTAAAGATGGAGTGTTGGAGTTTCAATAATAACTTTCTAATGTGTATAGGTAGAAATTGAAGCTCCACCTGAAGGGGCTCAGTTTTTTTCTCTTTTTCTACCGAGTGTCGGCCAAGCCCCGAACAAAGAGTTCGAACCCATCTAATGCGGCATGCATATTCGGATGATGTTGCCTACTCATAAATACGTCGTGATCGATATTACTCTCGAAAAGGTCGATCAATCGCTGTGAATCCTCATCACGCTCCATGTCCAAATAGCTCGAGGCCAACCTTAGTGTCATCTGATCAGAGGCCATTCCAAATGAATCACATGCCAGAGTTGCAAGGTCGTGTGTATCCAGTAAATAACTGGCAAGCTGAGCGGATGTTTGTATTCCCAGGAGCTTAAGTTGTGGTTTCCAGTGGTCAAAGCTGGCAGCTAGATAAAACGCACCATTGGGATATGCGCAACGGATATCTAGCTTGGTTAATCCTGAATAGAGAAATTGCGTACGGACACCGTGTATTGCCGTACAAGTCTTGATGTAGGTTTCGATGTCGTCATCATTGCTGTATGCCACTTGTGCGGCAAACTGCACGGGTGTCGCAACGGATGACCAAATTTCACTGGCAATTACTTCAAGTGCGGCCATGAGTTTTCTGCCGCTTGGTGTGTTGGGCAACAGTGCCACACCTATACGCCAACCACCAATTGAAAGATGTTTGCTTAATCCGCCGAGCACCAATGTGCCTTCCGGGTAGAACGTTGCAATTGAATGGTGCTCTATTTTCCCGTGTTGAACGAGTCCGTAAATTTCGTCACTAATGATCAGGATTTTTTGTTGGCGACAATATTTGGCGAGTTCCTCAAGAAATTCGGTAGAATACATTTGCCCGGTTGGGTTATTAGGGCTGTTGATGATCAGCAGTTTTCGTTCGTTGCCAGATGCCTTCACCAGCGCATCGAGTGCAGAAAGTTCAAACTCAAACCCTAACTGATTACTTTGCGGGATATAGAAATGTCGGTTACCTAGTAGATCAGCTTGCGGTGCATAGCTAACCCACGACGGAGTAGGTAAAAAAAGATCGGCCTTGAGCGCCAGCTGTAACGCGTAGATGAGTGCTTTACTTCCTGGTCCAATCATTACCAGGCTGGATTCAAAATCGAGTTTGAGTTTGTCGCCGTAATAACGCGCTACAGACTCGCATAGTGGTGCGTATCCTTTAGATGGCAAATAGCTCTTTTCTACAGAATGTTCGCAAAGCGCGGAGCGAAGTTTTTTATGCACAGCAAAGCGCGACTCGCCAAACCCAAGGTGTAAGAGTCGTTCACCGTTGGCCCAACGAGCTTTAACTTGCTCGTTTATTGTTAATGTTGAAGAAGGCATGTTCGAATCGAAAAAGTGATTCAAAGAAAATTCAAATGACACCGTAGTCCCTGGTATTTGAAATAGGTTAACGTAGTCAGATTTTGGAAAAACGAGTCGGTTACAAGCGTTGTAACCGACTCGTTAACGTCCTGAGCTATCTTAAGTTGAATGTGATAGTTAGAACTTGTATGCCCCACGTAAGTACCAGGAGCCACCCTCGTAGTTTGCTGCGCTACGACGAGGGTATTGAAGGCCGACGCTGAGGCGGTTGGAGTTGGGTGGGCCAATTTCGCCAACAAACTCATCGAATGCGTTAACTAATCCTAATGTAGCCCGAATATTTTCGGTGGCCTGATAGCCCAATTCGAAATCGAAGTAGACTGTTGAGTCTACAAGTGCAGTTGGGTTCGTTGCAGCGCCAATGGTGCCGCGCTCATCGTAGTGTTCGCCGTAAAAATTGGCTCGTGCAAGCAAGTTCCATTTTTCGCCGAATGAAGTATTTGCTGTCAACGAAAAGCGATCCTTGGGATAGTTGTTCTCAATGTCTTCAATGGTGCTGGCACTCACCGGATTTACGCCACCAACTAGTGATTGACCGACAACTTCGATTTCATTACGGCCGTATACGAACGTAATCTCGGTGCCTGTATAGGATGACCAGTCAAACCCTGTGGTAAGCACAACATCAAAACCTGTATGTTCGACGTCAAGTGCATTGGTATAAAACGAAATAGTGTTAGTGGTTCCAGGGACCGCGATATCGCCGGTTCGATAGATGCGATCATCGACTGCAATTTGGTATAAATCGATAGTCAGATTGGTGTTTTCGCCAATATCTGCGGTAAAGCCAGCACTGATGTTTAATGATTTTTCTTCGGTCAGTGCCGTACCGCCAACGGCTGAAACACGTGGGTCAGTTGATGGTACTAAACCTTCTTCAACCTGAAGGCCAGTCATACCGTCAAAGGTCGTAATGGTCGTTCGTACATTGGCCTGACCGGGCGTTGGTGCGTGAAACCCTGTCGACACTGCCCCGCGAATGGCAAAACCGTCTGTGAATCTGTAGCGACTAGCAACCTTACCGTTAACGGTGCTGCCGAAATCTGAAAAGTCTTCGTAGCGCAATGCATATTGCATGAGCCAGGCATCGCTCACATCGTGTTCCAGGTCGCCGTACACTGCAATGTTGTCGCGGTCAAAAGCACCAGCGTCTTGCGTTGTGATTCCTTTAAAGCCGCTGGAACCTCCACCAACAAATGAGTTTGGTTCACCAGCAACTGCGGTATATGTTTCTTCACGCCACTCGAAACCAAAACCCAAATTCAGTCTGTCACCGAGTGGTTTCGCAAAATCAGCGTTCAGGTTTAGCTCCTCTTGTTCGTAACCACCCACATCGAAATTCCGTTGGGGTTGACCACCTTGCAAAGGCAAGTCGGCATTTAGCGTATTGTTTAGCGTATAATCCAGCTCATTTTGGCCATAGCCAATGCTGTAGTCATATCGAATTCCATTTCCATATTCGCCTTCAAGTCCAACGACCAGGCTAGTGTCGGTCTGTGCGCCATCCAGGTACGGTGTGTAGCCAGAACTTAGAAGATTGCCGGTAAAGCCTGAGTCTCGAAGCGAGATTAGCGTGGAATGGCCATTGGTTGGATCGGAGGGCAAGATACCGTTTCGATAGAAGAAACGGTATCGTCCATCGGTATCGGAGTAGCCCAGGCGCGTGTAAAGATGTGAGTCGGCACCTACATCGAAACCAGAGTTTATAAAGATTCGTGTACCACTTGTTTCGGGCCGCCCCCAGGTTTGTACAAAGGGCGCATCTCCAAACACGGCGTCGGAGCCTACTCCCGTGACTCCTTCATCAATGAGAGCCTGCGCCACTGGTCGTTGAATACCGCGTGACAATGCTTCGTTGTCTGTGTACTCAATGCTGGCATTTACGAATCCGTTCTGACCCGCAGCAAAACCTATATTGGCAGAAAACTTTGTGCTTTGTTCCCCTTCAAAAAATTCGCCATGCTGAATTCGGACTTCTCCGCCTTCAGAGGCGTCTTTCATGTTGAAATTCAAAACCCCTGCTATGGCATCAGAGCCGTACTGAGCCGCGGCACCATCACGTAATACTTCGATGTTCTTTACTGCGATGCTGGGAATCATACCGATGTCAACACCATGTGCTCCATTGCCGGCAGCTGGAGCAAAAAATTGTACCAAGGCCGAACGATGTCTGCGTTTGCCATTAACCAGAACCAAAGTTTGATCCGGCGCCGTACCCCTAAGCGATGTTGGACGCACAAAGGCACTGCCATCACCGGTTGCGGGAGTCGCTGTGAATGATGGAATCAGCGCTTTTAAATTATCAGTCAGGTCAACCGAATTACCCAATGCCGTTAAATCGTCTTCGGATAGAACGTCGACAGGTACCGTTGAGTCGGCGGCTGATCGTGGTTTTGTACTGCGTGTACCTACCGTAATAACTTCCTCAAGCTCGCCATCCTGGGCAAGAGTGTGAACTGACGGAATACTTATGGCGACAGCGGCAGCTAGTGCCAGGCCAATACGTTTCGGGTTCTGAATCATAAATTTTTTCCTTCGACTATAGAGGTGGGTACGTGCCGGGCGTTGTTAGTCGACATATGCAACACTGGTTTCAGTATATGAACCAAATTAGCATATTTGTTTCAATATTATGTTGCATACAAGCAACAATAAATGAAATATGACAGGAAAAAGAGCTATGAATCGCGATTACGTTAGTGTTCTGCAATTGATAACGGCTTCACTATCGACCATGACGGGGCAGCAGCAAAAAGCGGCCTATTGCATATTGAAACATCCTCAAGACGTCGGCTTGAAGTTAATGAGAGCTATCGCAGCCGAAGCACAGGTTAAACCGGCCACTCTTAGCCGCCTATGCAGGACACTGCGATTTGAAAACTACGAGGGTTTCAAAGCGCCTTTTAATTGAAGACTCAGAAAATCCGAAACCGGCTATGTTTCGCAGTTGGAAAATATTCAACGTCGTGGGGCTCAAGACGCGTTTGAACTCTATGTTGAAGGGCGCGCGCAAGACATAGTTAACATTGAAAATTCGGTAAATAGATGAGAATTTTTCGGTACTGTTTAATTCAGCAGAGATAATTCGCGGCAGTCGGAGGGTGTATGTACTGGGTTTTCGAGGACCTTATTCTGTTGCCTTTTTGTTTCACTATGCCTACCAGCTCTTTCGTGATAACTCTCAGCTAGTCAACACTAGCGAAGATGACGATTGATGCGATTGAGTACGCCGCAGACGTTGGAGTAAGAATTATTGCAGTAACCGACAAGCTCGTGTCTCCAGTAGCAAAACGGGCAACACAAACGATCATCACACACAACAAATCAACTTCGTTCTATCAGTCGCTGACCGGCGCTCTTGCAGTGAACCATGCGTTAATTACATTTTTGGCAGCAAATACCGGAGGGAATGCAGTGCAAATCTTAAAAGAAGCAGAGCAACAGCTAGCCAAATTTGAAGTGTATTGGTAGTGCCAACGGACTATCTGGAGACGTCGGATGAACGCCGGTAGGCATTACGAGATTGTGGTAGTTGGCGCAGGTATAGCTGGAATTGCTGCGGCGTACTACCTGCGTGTAGAGCATAAAAAACATTCGATTTTGCTTGTGGATAGCCGACCTCCAATGAGTTTTACCAGCGCACAGTCGGGTGACAACTAACGACAGTATTGACCTTGACCAAAGAAAACTGGCCACTGATTGGGCCTGCTGGTCAGGAAGGATCCTATGTTGTGGGCGCTCTGTCGGGATTTGGTAGTATGGCCGCGCTCCAACAGTATCTTTGATGCGTTAAGTAAGTGCCATTCAACTCTGACTCGAACGGCACTAAGTTTAAGCTTGTGTAGAACCCTTTAGACATTACAAGCACAAACGAACCAACGTCATTCCGAGCCCGAAGGGCGCGGCAATCTCTTAACACTGCGTCGGCGTAACTGATTGAGTCCGCGACAACCTGACGGAGATTGCCACACCCGCTAC
>QIGT01000240.1 GCA_003230835.1 Gammaproteobacteria bacterium | reverse complement strand
CTACTGATGCGGTTCATATGCACTGGCGCATCTAAGAAATGCACCGGTTTGAGTCTGCTGCGTTGGTTACACATTTCAAGACGCCAACCAACCATCGCATTTAGTCCCGCCGCACAGGCTTCATCCTGAGCCTCCCACGCATTATTAATACCTTGCCAAGCAGCCTTTCTCTGATGATCATCGGCGCTATTGAGCAACCCACTGGCTTGGGCAACACCCATACTTTGCGTGGCATTACCTACCAATACTTCACATTGCAGCGTACCTGATAGTTGATCATAAAGATTACCCCAGGCATGAATGCCATCCTGGGACAATCCATTGACCAAACTCTCTTCATTCAAGCTCAAATTTTCATGCCGACGTTCACGACCATGGTGTACCAGGAAAGCTGAAGGCGACACTTCGGGATCAGCGAGATATTGCGCCACCACCTCATCGCTTGCAGCATCTATGAATTGTGACAAGGGTTCAAACAAGTCGCCGAAACGCTTGCGGTACGCCTGCAGTTGCCCATTCAATTTTTGTGCACCATCATGCTGGCTGTCTACGGACAATAAGCAGTGAGCGAATGTGGAAATGTTCGACAGTAGTGTGCCTGCCTGTTCCGAGAGTTTCGATATCTGCTGGGCTTTTTCGACACCACGCGGTGTATCCAAACCTGGGTTGAGTAACGCCACTTCATTCAGCAACTCATCCATGGCCACGATATCTACCTGTAGCTGACTATCTTCTACACTGGTGTACTCGGTACTTAAATCCCAGGCGGGGCCTTGGGTTTGAACCTCTACGTTCATAATGCTCTCTGTAGGATATTTTTCGCATTAGACCTTATCCGAGCGTCGTGCGGTACTGCAAGGCATTACCATTTTTACCGCATATTTCGGTCACACCGGAATGTCGCAGGCAGTACGCCATTTTTTGAGCAATGTCCTGGGGTTGATCCAACGCCACTGCCAGCTCTGAAGTGCCAAACGGCTCCTCTAACTCACTCACCAAAAACTCGAACAAATCTGACATTTGGTTTAGACGGCAAGCATCCACTACATGCTGCAAGCGTCGCTCAATGACGCGCCATCCACCGCGGCGCCTATTCATTTTTTTATCGTACCGGCGCAACTCATGTTCATCGGTGAGGACAACTTCCACCGCAAAATTGGGATGATTCAACAAACTCGGGATATACACCAGTTCGTTGACGATATGCACCAAGGCACCGCGCTTGGGAGATTTACGCATGGTCACTTTCTTGGACGCATCTTCGGGTTGTTTGATGATTTTCTTCGTACCTGAAATAGGATGAACCAATACCACCGGGCCAAGGTTTGCAAGATGCGTTAGCTTCCTATTTAGCCCGCTAAAGCTGCCAGTCTGGATTTCATAAACAACCCCGTTTCGCACAGCATCTGCGACAAAGCCTTCCACCTTCACCTCCGCCTCACCACCGTTGGCAACATAAGTGGCTTTCAGCGCAGCATGCAATGGGCCTTCGTTTAAGATTCCAATACTCATCCAGAGCTAGCCTAGCATGTCGAATTGGGTCACGGTATGCCATACTCCAACGCCACCAAACCAATGAAAGGAAGATTGATATGAGCGCGGACGGCACTTGGAACACAACCATCAACACACCCATGGGTGCTCAGAACGGCACGCTAACTCTAGCCATCGACGGAGCAACGTTGAGCGGTAAAATGGTTGGCGCAGCAGGCGAAATGGAACTCCAAGATGGTGCGGTGGACGGTGAGACTTTAACTTGGAAAGCAGACATCACAGCACCCATGGCCATGACCTTAGAATTTACCGCCAGCGTAAGCGGCGATGACATCACCGGCACCGTCAAGCTCGGTGCTTTTGGAGACGCCACCTTCACGGGTACTCGTGCATAACGCATGAGTTGGGAAGACGAAATTGGCGAGCTACAAGTAAGAGAGGCCCTCGCCTTCGAAATGGGCGGCCCAGAGAAGGTTGCGCGCCAACACAAATTCAACAAACTCACCATTCGTGAACGCATTGAAAAAGTCAGCGACCCGAGCAGCTTCCACGAAATTGGTACTCTAGCTGGTGTTGGTGAGTATGACGAAGAAGGCAAATTAACTCGATTCACACCCTCTAACTTTGTCTTTGGCACTGCGGAAATAGACGGGCGGCCAGTGATTTTATCCGGCGACGATTTTACCGTACGCGGTGGTTCAGCGGACGCTTCGATTCCGGGCAAACGCCTACGCGCAGAAGGTCTAGCGGTAGAGCTTCGCTTGCCCCATATCCGGTTGGTAGACGGTATGGGTGGCGGCGGTTCGGTTAAAACCATTGAAACAGCCGGACGCACATACATACCCGAATTGCGGGGGTGGGAAACCATCGTTACACAACTTGGTGTTGCGCCATCGGTAAGCTTAGCATTGGGTTCGGTCGCCGGCATCGGTGCTGCACGTGTCGCCACGGCGCACTATTCGGTAATCGTGAAAGATAGCGCACAAATGATGATCGCCGGACCCGCGCTGGTCGACTGGGCTAGCCTAGGAGACGTGTCGAAAGAAGAATTGGGTGCATCAAAAATTCATACCCGCAATGGAGCCATTGATGATGAAGCGGCAAGTGAGGTCGAAGCGTTTGACATGGCCAAACGATTTTTATCTTACCTGCCTAGTTGCGTAGACGAGCTACCGCCGCTACAAGAAACCACCGACGACCCAAATCGTGCTGAAGAATCTCTCATCGATATCGTGCCCAAAGATCCACGTAAGGTGTACAAGATGCACCATATACTTGAAGCCGTGTGCGACGAAGACTCATTCTTTGAAATCGGTCGTAAATGGGGTCGCTCAATCATCACTGGTTTGGCTCGCCTAAACGGCATTCCGGTAGCGATCTTTGCTGAAAACCCTCGCATTTATGGTGGCGCTTGGACCGCAAACGCGGCGCGCAAGCTCACGCGTTTTTGTGATCTAGCCTCAACCTTCCATTTACCTTTGATTCATTTGGAAGATTGCCCCGGTTTCTTAATCGGCAAGAAATCTGAAGAAGAAGCGACCATTCGCTACGGCTCCGCTGCGTTGGCAGCCCTGGGACAAGCCAACGTACCCTTTTGCTGCATCGTTATTCGCAAAGCGTTTGGCGTTGCTGGCGCAGCCAACCATAAACCTGGCTCACACCATTTACGTGCGGCATGGCCATCGGGAGATTGGGGTTCGCTGCCCATCGAAGGCGGCATAGAAGTTGCCTATAAGGCTGAACTTGCAGAAACGGACAACTACGACGAACATCTAAGTAAGATAAAAGATCGGTTGAACAAGCTTCGGTCACCCTTCCGTTCAGCCGAGTATTTTGAGATCGAAGAAATCATTGACCCAAGACAAACGCGTGCATATCTTTGTCGCTGGGCAAAACTCGCGCGGGCAGCTTCGCGCACCGAGCCACCAAAATTCTGGTATCGACCTTAAGAGGAAACCATGCGCATACACACCTTAACATTTTTGTTTTTTGCCTTTATATTTAGCCTTACATTTGCCGCACCCATGACCTACGCATCAACTATTTGCAAACAGGGCACCCTCACACGCAGTATATATGTCGTATATTCCCAGCCTGGCCATTCAATTCCTTGCGAGGTGGTTTATGACAAAGCCGATAGCGTTCCGGCTATGACACTTTGGCGTGCTGAAAACGAAATTGGTTATTGCGAAGCCAAGGCGGAGTCGTTCACTGAAAAATTAGCCAGCTTAGGTTGGACGTGCGGTGAGCCGACTAGCGAGCAAACTCAAGCTGGCGAGCAAACAAATGGAACACCAATGCCACCAGCAGGACTCGATACTTGAGCGAAACCAAAGAATATCGCCAACACTCATTTCAACGCCCAGCCGGGGCCACCGAGATCTTACTGGTCCGTCATGGAGAATCCCGAGCGGCTTCTGCTGAAAACCCGTTCCCATTGGTAGACGGGCACGGCGACCCTGAGCTTCATGCCAACGGCCATATACAGGCGCAACGGGTAGGCGAACGCCTCAAAAACGAGCCTATCAGCGCAATTTATGTCACCAATTTACAACGCACCAGCCAAACTGCGGCCCCACTCTGTGACCATCTGAATATGCAACCAAGGGTAGAAGCGAACCTAAGAGAGGTGTTTCTAGGCGAGTGGGAGGGCGGTGTGCTGCGCATGAAGGCTGCCGAACAAGACCCTATCTACCTGGCCTTGCATACGCAGCAGAGATGGGATGTTATTCCTGGTGGTGAAAGTTGGCAAACCATCAATGATCGAGTCATGCAAGGACTCAACCAAATGCATGATAATCATCCAGACGAATTAGTCGTTGCCGTGGTGCACGGCGGTATTGTGGCCCATATTATAGCTCATGCTTGCGGAGCTAGACCCTTCGCATTTAATGGGGCTGACAACGGCTCCATAACCCACATTGTGATGGTCGAAGATCGCATTATAGTCCGACGGTTCAACGATGCTGCACATCTAGCCGACACACTTCATGATGGCAGCGGCCAGCTCACCTAATTTTCAGACCGTTTTTCCGACCATTAGGGAAACAAGCTAGACAATTAGTTGTGTTCTTGCTTGTCATCGTCCGCAATAAGACAGGCCATCACTTTGTGTATGTCACTGGGTGGTGAATTTTTCAGGCTGTCCATCCGACGATAGATCTCCGCCGCACCGAGGTGAAAATCATCAGGCAAAGACTGTTCTGCGAAGGTTCTAGCGATTTCCTGCATCTCCCCGACAAAGCGCCAGGCTTTGCGCGAGGTACCCAAGGCAGCTTTTTCGCTTCGCGCGGCTAGACCAGGCTGACTTATAGCCCATTCTGCTAACAAGTGATCTCTAACGCCACTTTTCTCCGCTAAAGTGTTCACTGCTAACAAAAGCGCACTTGAGCCCTTAGTGTACGCCGCATAAGCCATCTTCAACGCAGACGCCGCATTTATTAAATCTGCCCCTAAATCGATCGCTTCTAAGGGCCCCTGCGCAAACCACTGCGCTACCGCGCCACTTTGCACACCAGACAAGTACAACCGCGTAGTACCTCGCTTTGTTGCAGGTGGTCCGATAATGCCACCATCTACATATTGTTGCTTAAATAGGCTCTGTATTTTCAATGCTGTGGACGGCGCTACAGCGTTAGCATCTACATACAAGCCGCTAAAGCCACAGTTGCGAATCATCTGAGCCTGAGCGAGGGCTGCTGCCGGTGGACACACGCTAATGATGCCGCAAGCCTGCATCGCCAATTCTTCTAACGTACGACAATTCTGAAATGTCCGTGCCCTGTCTTGTGTAACGGTACTGCGCCCTACCCCACAGCATAAAACTGTATGACCATTTTCATCCAAGGCACGACCAATGCTGACGCCCATTTCTCCCGGATGTAAGAGTCCGATATGCATATCTAGAGCTTATTGAAGGTAACAGGGGAAATCTACGGTGGTTTACGCCTTTTATCTTCCCACGCGGCAGTACCGCGCGCTTTCAAAC
>QIGT01000460.1 GCA_003230835.1 Gammaproteobacteria bacterium | reverse complement strand
TGCCGTTAACGACATCGCAGTTTGGACCGCCGAGACCGTTGATCGCCAGTTCGAACTCAGTTGAAAGCGTATCTTGAACCTGAGAGGTCGCCGAATCGTGCTCTGATGCCGTGTAAGAAAAGTCGACGCTCCAGTCATTGTCACCAATTTGGAAATCATACACACCACCGATAAGGTAGCGTTGGTCTGATCGTTTAGTATCGGTGAACGTGGGTAGCGGTCTCAGCGCACTTGAGGTGTTTCTCGTGCCGCCCTGTAGACGCGTCACATTGGAGTACAACAGGGGTTCGATACCTCGGCGACGCGCGTCTTCGATTGTGCCGGGGGAATCAATGGGGATGGTCAACGCCGGTGCGTTTGGATTCAGGGAATTCAATCGGTCGAATTGCGAATCGTTCGCGGCTAATTCGAAGTACGTTTGGAGGTTGTCCGTCAGATCGTAGTGACCCGTGATGTGGATCTTACGCAGAGATTCTTCTGCTTGCAGCGCAAAGAACGAACCGAAGTCGTAGGCGCAACGCTCGTTCTCAGAGCCGAAACCAAAGGTACCGACAGGTCCACCTTGTTCTAGTGCAGCAGACGCTTCACAAGCCGGGTCGGCCTGGCCGAAGCTGGATCCATCAGCCGCACGAGGCAGATTAGATTGTGCAACCGGAAAGCCAGCAGGATTGTCGAAGACCAAACCTGGGTTATCGATCGCTCGATCAACGACCTCACCTGGACGTAGACCATTGGCCGCCCAGATGATGTCTTGTCCTGGCAAGGGAATCAGTCGGCCAGGTTGTCCGGTAGAAGAGATGGTGCTGCCACCGAACCGGTCGAAGCGGTCATCCACATTGATCTCATCGCGATTCAAGAAGGAAGCGGAAGCAACGATGCCGCCACGATCACCTTGGACACCAAATATGACAGCGGCAGTATTGGCGTCGCCCTCTCCAGTTTCATCATCGGTGGTATATTGGTAAGTGAAATCGAAGCCTTCGAAGTCTTTCTTAGTGATGAAGTTAACCACGCCAGCGACGGCATCAGAACCGTATAGTGCGGATGCGCCGTCCTTCACGATCTCGACTCGCTCAAGGGCGATGTTGGGAATCAGTCCGTTGACGTTGACCGACGCGTTGCCGCGTGGATTGAACCAAGAAGCGACCTGACGCTTGCCGTTGACCAAGGGTAAGGTTGAACCATGGCCTAGATTACGCAGGTTGATAGAGCTGCGACCGTCAGCACCTTCACCCGAGAAGGTCGACGCCCGAGATTGGCTGCCTGAACTCCAAGGTAGGGCTTGGATGATCTCGGCTACATCAGATGCACCCAAGTCTTCTATGTCGGCTGCGGTGATAACTGATAAGGGTGATGGTGAGTCGGCGGCATTGCGCTTCAGGTATGACCCCGTGACCACAATTTCTTCGATCGCTTCATCATCCGCTGCAAAGGCAAATTGCGGCCCAAAGACCAACAAACTGCCCAGTAACACTACGTGTAATTTTCTCAAAGGAACCCCCTAGATTCTCTCTCTTTAGATATATGGAACCGGATATCAATCGCTTGATCTCGAGACCCCAATTGTTACAACTCAGTAATTATTATATCGAACTATTCTGTCTATCCCCCATTTTCACTACGTCATTTGCTAATTTTGAACCCGTCAAAATTGTTACATAGTATTACACAGTGAAAACAAGAAGACTTGATAGCAATCTCCCACATCCGTGTCAAGGTTTACTATTCAACCCGTTTAACACGAGTTGATGTGCCAGAGCTTGTGCGCAGTATATAACCGCCTACCGTGCCACTCTTGATGGTCACCTCATCACCTGTGCGAATAGGCAACTCGCGCGGGCTTGATTGCATCCAGATTTGCCCATTTTCGAGTCTAAACACCATTTTTTGCTTTTCCTTGCTGCGCACAGCGGCAATCTTAGACTTGATACTGATCTTTTCGGGCCAATCAAATATCCCACCGGTACGACGCCCGGCGTTGTCCTGGGATGCTGCGGTGTCCGGTGAGACCTTAGAAGAGCCTGGTGACGTTGCATGCTCCTGTGATGCCTCAGGGTCACCACTTGGCACAGTGTGGCCCGCAGCATCACTGTGTGTTGGTGATGTACCCACCGGCGCAGGATCAGCTGCCTCTTCCTCATTGAGGCCAGAGAGTTCATTGGGGCCAGAGAGCACTTCGGTTCGAATCTTAGGCAGAGGTGCCGTGGTGTCCGAACGCGGATTGAGTCGGTCATAACACGCCAACCTCTCTCTGGCGTTTTCCATTTGCGAACACTCAACCGTTTGCTCAGCTTGAACTGTGCTAAACCAGCCAACCAAGGCAAAACTCAGAAACACATACTTCATCATTTAGATCTACACATTTGCATCACAAAGAGACCGCCAAGAATAAGACGTCCTTAACTTTGCATCAAATTATTTCGCTGAGCTTATTTGTCCCGCGAAAACACTGCCCGCGCCGCCAGCGCCATATCTCGCAACGGTACCCAATAAGCCTTTACGACCGAATCGTGTGGATTGGCCACTTCGTCGCCGAGACCTATGTTGAATTGTTCGTAACCTTCAGGGATATACAAAGTGCCAAACATCCAGTCCCAAAGTGCAAAAATTTCACCATAGTTCTTGTGCATCCGGTGCGGATCGTGGTGAATTTGATGCATCGCAGGGCTGATAAATACATAGCTGAGTGGCTTACCCCAAGATAGCCAGACATGAGAATGACGCAAATTTGCGCCAAAGAAATTATACAGGACGTAAATTGTATTCAGTCCAAACAACACTTCGAAAGCAGGCCCACCAAAAAACACGAACACAAACAAACCTTGAAACAAGCCTGTTAACAGAAGACTGAGGCTGCTGGCCAACACATTCCAAAGAGGATGCTTGCGGAACAAGGTAACCGGCGTCAAGACTTGCGCTGAATGGTGTAAGGCATGCAGTGGCCAAAACACATTGGACTGGTGATGAAAACGGTGGATGAGGTATACAGAGAAATCTGCAATCAGCGTGTAGCCCAGAATAAAAAACAAATAGGTGAGTGCATTCCACTCACCTACAAAGACCGCATGGCCATCATTAATGCCTATCAAAATCGACGCTACTTCTGTCGACACCCACGCCTGCAGACCAGCGCCCACCAATATGAGCGGTGAGATCAGCACATTAATTAGGAATATCCAATAATCCACCTTAGCCGAGGGATGTAAATATATGCGCCCTGGGAAAAGGAAACTGAGGAAATGATGTTTGGTGCGATGGCGATAGTGAAGCCTAAAAGCGAGGTAAGCTAAGCCTACGAAGGTGACGAGCCACAGGTAGTAAAATTTTTCATTCATCGTAAAGGGTATTTCAACCAATAGGATCGCAACATCGGTGAAATGACTGAAGAATTGCTCGAACATCTAACTAATTCACTGCATCTTCACGATTAGGCAGCTTGACTAACAAGCTGACCAACCCAGCCAATAAAAAAGCAACAAACCATATTTGAAACGCGGGCTGATACGAATTAGTGACGTCTGCAATATATCCTGTAGCAAGCACCCAAAATGCTGCTGGCGCGAGAAAAAAAGACAGCAGGCCATTCACTCGAGAAAATTTGGCAGCGCCAAATAATCTCGCGATAACCACGGAACGAACAGGAACCATGCCACCAAAACCCAAACCAAAAAGTGCTGCCGCGACCAATAACCATGCATAGCTGTCACTAAATATTAGCGCCAGGGTTGAGCCGAGATAGGCCAACACCCCGGCCATGACCGTGGTTTTGGCAGCTAGGTGATCAATCATCCAACCGAAGATCAATTTACCGGTAATGGCAAAACCACCTGCCACCGTCAGCATGAAGGCACCATCGTAGAGGGTGTAGCTCAATTCGGTGATGAGATAAGTGGGTAAATGTGTAGCCATTGCAGAATACACACCGTTCATCAAACCAAAGGTGAGCACAACGCTCCAAAACGCCTTAGAAGTTAAGAACTCCTTATAAGTAGCTATGAGCCCAGCTTGCTGTTCGCTAACAACCCCTTGCACGGCAGCTTTGGGTTCTGAATCTCCATCCGGGAATTGACCCAAATTGTCTGGCAACTGGCGAACCAACAAAAGAGTGCCTGGAATAACGATCAACAGCAGTGCCGTAGCATAAATCAGATAACCACCACGCCAACCAATCGTCTCAGCCAGATAAGCGTTTAACACGGGTGTAATTACCCCTGCAACAGAAATACCCATGATGGCGATACCCAAGGCCATACCCCGGTTGCGCGAGAACCAATTGACCATAAGCTTGGTATGTACCAGGGGGCCTGTGGCCGTCCAACCCAAACCTTGAAAGGGAATCAATACCAATAGGAAGAGGAAATAGGTGTCGACAAACTGCATCAATAGATAGCCACACGCGAGCCACCCAGCTCCGCAACAAATGATAATGCGCAATGGGTATCGATCGATGAGATAACCCATCACTGGCGCGCACATACTGCCGGTAAACAAGGTCATGCTGACCGCAAAGGATAGTTCTGTTCGACTGACCGAAAAATCAGCCATCCACTGGGGAAAGAACACACCCCTGGCATGCAGGAAAAACGACGACACCAAGAAACAAACGGCAAACGAATATGCGACCAATCGATAACCGTAAAACTGACGTGGCAAAGTTGCCGAACTATCCAGCATCTGTGAGTCCATCTATGAGTCCACCTGGGCCATACCGCGAAGCTGGACCATTTCCTGTTGGCCCTAAGCGCCCGCCGCTGCCGAGATGACCTTGACCTGGAACATAATTGAACTCGACACGAAGACCGTCTGGGTCATCAAATAAAACTGAAATGTGTGCAATACCGATCACTTCAATGGTCACTATTTCCCCTAAGAGTTGTTGCAGATTCGCTAAATTCCGCCTTCCACCAAGCACTATAGACGAATGCCGCGAGCCCGAATACGCACAACCAAACTGCCTAGCCGTTTAATTTTTTTGCGCTTTGAAGCAAGATGGCAACTCAACCACATAGATCATCGACGTTAATTAGGGAGAACACATGGCACATCCCATGAGTGGCAAGGCGGCAATTTGCGGCTTAGGCATGACAGAAATGGGCCGCGTTTATCGCAGCGCTACAGACCTTGCCACTGAAGCTGTATTTTTGGCGCTGGGTGACGCCGGGCTAGAAAAATCACAACTTGATGGCTTACTCATCAACGCAGGCGCTACCCGTGGAGTGAATCTTGGCCTGCACCGCCACCTGGGGTTGCAGGAACTCAATGTCCTCACCTTTATGCAAGGCTTCGGCTCCACAGCCGGACAAATGATTCAGTATGCTGCGATGGCAGTGGAAAACGGCATGGCTGACTACATCGCCTGTGTTTTCGCTGATGACCCACTGCAGGAAGGCAAGCGCACGGGTGACGCCTACGCAGGCGGGCAACGTCGCGAAGCGATGGCGAGTTTAAACTCTATCTACGGTTACGCCGGTGCAATTCCTATGTACGCC